>DASRES010000069.1 GCA_035651955.1 Acidimicrobiia bacterium | reverse complement strand
TCGCGACGGACGACGGACGGGCCGTCGCGTACGACCTCCTTGCGCGCGCGGACGTGTTCCTCACGAACGTCCGGCTCGCGGGGCTCGCGCGCGTCGGCCTCGACCCGGACACGGTCACCGGGCGCTGGCCGCGACTCGTGTACGCGGCGATCACCGGCTACGGGCTCGACGGTCCCGAGAAGGACCGCGCGACATACGACATCGGCGCGTTCTGGGCCCGTTCCGGGATCGCGCACCTGCTCACGTCGCCGGGCGGAACGCCGCCGTTCCAGCGGGGCGGTATGGGCGACCACTCAGCCGCGATGACGATGGCGAGCGGCGTCTGCGCCGCACTCGTCGCGCGCGAACGCACCGGCCGCGGGCAGGTCGTGTCGACGTCGTTGCTGCGCCAAGGCCTGTACACGATCGGGTTCGACGTGAACACCGCGCTGCGGTTCGGCGTCGGGATCGGCGTCGCGACGCGCGAGACGATGGGCAACCCGGTGATCAACAGCTACCGCGACCGCGACGGCCGGTGGTTCTGGCTCATCGGTCTCGAGGGCGAGCGGCACTGGCCCGACCTGTGCCGCGCCGTCGAGCGCCCGGAGTGGATCGACGACGAGCGGTTCGCGACCGCCAAGGCGCGCCGTCGCAACGCGGGCGAGCTGTGCCGACTGCTCGACGAGATCTTCGCGACGCGCACCCGCGACGAGTGGGGTGTCGCGTTCGACCGCGAGGATCTGTGGTGGGCGCCGGTGCAGACGCTGGAAGAGGTGGTCGACGACCCGCAGGTCCGCGCGGCCGGCGCGTTCGTGGAGGTGCCCGACGGCGGGTCGACCGCGACGATGGTCGCGACGCCCGTCGACTTCGCCGACACCACGTGGTCACCGCGGTCGATGCCACCCGCGCTCGGGGAGCACACCGACGAGGTCCTGCACGAGCTCGGCTACGACGACAGTCGCGTGTCCGCGCTCAAGGCATCCGGCGCCGTCACGTAGCGCCGACGTGCTGCCGGACGAGCGCGACCGCGCGTTCGGTGTCCTCCTGGAGGAAGAAGTGACCGCCGTCGACCTGCACGAACGGGCAGCGGGCACGCTCGGCCTGGCCGCGGAACCACTCGACCGGGAGGTCGGAACGCGTTCCCGCGAGGACGGTCGCGTCCGCGTGCAGGGACCCCAGGTGTGACCACGCGGCCGGCGCGCCGCCCTCGCGTGCGGTGACCTCGAAGATCGTCGCCTCCGCGTCGGGACGGCACGCGAGCTCGACCGCCCCGTCGTCGCGCTCGACCGTTCCCCACCTGACGTACGCCTCGAGGGCCTCCGGCGCGAGCTCGTTCAGCGGCGGCCGGCTGCCGTACGACCGGATCATCGTCTCGCGATCGGGCCACACCGGGCGACGCTTGCGCGCGATCTCCGCCATGTTGTTTGGTCGGCTCCGCTCCGGGCTCCCGGCCGTCCGGCCAGCCCTCCGCTGCGCCTCCTGCTCGAACGCGATCGCCTCGCAGAGCATCAACCGGCGCAGGACGCCGGGCCGCACGCGGTCGACGACGACGGCGACGCCGCCGCCGAGCGACTCGCCGAGCGCGACGGCGGAGTGCACCCCGAGCGCGTCGAGCACCGCGAGGACGTCGCGCGCCATGTGCTCGTACGCATAGCCGGCGACGTCGGGCGGCTCGTCCGTCCCTCCGTGGGCACGCAGGTCCACGCCGATCGGGCGGAACGTGTCGCGCAGCTCGCGCGCGATCGGGTCGAACAGGCCCGCGCAGAACCCGTTCGGGTGCAACAGCAGCAGCGGCTCGCCGTCGCCGCCCCAGTCGAGCGCGGCGATGCGCAGGCCGTCGTGCTCGATCGCGATGTCGACAGGCTTCGTGAGCGTCAAGCGGGCTCCGCCGCGAGCATCGCTCCGAGCGCGCGCAGCTGCGGGGTCTCGCTGCCCAGCGTGAGCTCGATCTGCTTCGCCCACAGGAAGTACCGGTGCAGCGGGTAGTCGCGGTCGACACCCATGCCGCCGTGGAGGTGCTGCGCGGCGTGCACGACGCGCTGACCGCCCTCCGACGCCCAGAACTTGGCGATCGCGACCTCTGCGGCGGCCGGCAGCCCCGCGTCGAGTCGCCAGACCGCCTGCCACGCGGTCAGGCGCACGGCCTCGGTGTCGATGTACGCATCGGCGGCGCGCTGCCCGACGGCCTGGAACGTCGCGATCGGGCGCTCGAACTGCTCGCGCGTCTTCGTGTACTCGGCGGTCATGTGCAGCGCGGCGTCGCACACGCCGACCGCGACCGCGCACAACGCGGCGGTGGTGTGCTCGACGATCCACTCGACGACCCCCGCACCGTCCTCCGCCGACCCGAGCACGTCGTCGGCACCGACGACGACGCCCGACAGCTCCATGCGCGCCTCGGGGATGCCGCTCGTCGTGTCCTGGCGCTCGAGCGTGACCCCCTTCGCCTTGGGATCCACGACGAAGACGCCCACACGACCCTCGCCCGTCTTCGCGGGGACGAGCACGGCGTCCGCGACGAGTCCCGCCGGGACCTCCTCCTTCACGCCGTCGAGACGCCACCCGTCGCCCTCGCGCGTCGCGGTCACGGTTGGGTGCAGCGGGTCGGTCCCGAACTCCGTCAGCGCGGCGGTCAGTACGACGTCACCCGACGCGACGCCCGGCAGCCAGCGCTGCTTCTGGTCGTCCGTGCCGAACTCGGCGATCGGCATCGCGCCCATGACCAGCGTCGGCAGGACGGGGACCATCGCGACCGTGTGACCGACCTGCTCGAGCAGCAGCGCGACGGCGAGGAATCCCTGGTCCGCGCCGCCGACCGACTCGGGCAACGTGATGCCGAGCAGCCCCGCGTTCGCGAGCTCCTGCCAGAGCTTCCGGTCGAAGCGCTCCTCGCCCGCCTCGAGCTCCTTCAGGCGCTCGTGCGTGACCTGACCCTCGAGGATCTGCTTCGCGAGATCCCGAACGGCCTCTTGTTCTTCGGAGAACCCGAAGTCCATGTCAACTCCCGTCTAACGCGCGGCCATCGGCATGCCGAGGCCGAACACCGAGATGAGGTCGCGCTGCACCTCGTTCACACCGCCGCCGAACGTCAGGATGATCAGGCTGCGGTAATTGCGCTCGAGCCGGCTCTTCAACGTCGAGCCGGGCGCGCCCTCCATCAGGTACGAGCGCGGGCCGATGATCTCCATCAGGAGACGGAACGCCTCCAGGTAGAACTCCGTGCCGAACACCTTGATCGTCGACGCGGCCGCGACGTCGAGCTCACCGCGTGTCGCCTGCCACGCGACACGCCAGTTCGCGAGGCGCAAGAACTCGAGCTTCGCCTTCACGCGTGCGAGGTGGATCTGCACCCACTCCTCGTCGATGACGCGCCGGCCGTCGGCGAGCTTCGTCTCCTGTGCCCATTCGTGCACGTCGTCGAGACAACGCTCGATCATCCCCGACGAGCACAACGTGACGCGCTCGCGGTTCAGCTGGCTCGTGATGAGCCCCCAGCCGTTGTTCTCCCCACCGACGAGACAGCTCGCGGGGACGCGCACGTCCTCGTAGAACACCTGGTTGATGTCGTGGTCCGACAGCAGCTTCATCGGCACGACCTTGATGCCCGGCGTGTCCATCGGCACGACGAACAGCGAGATGCCCTTGTGCTTCTTCACCTCGGGGTTCGTCCGCACGGCGAGCCACACGTAGTCGGCGCCGCTCGCGAGGCTCGTGAAGATCTTCTGCCCGTTGATGACGTACTCGTCGCCGTCGCGCACGGCCTTGGTCTTCAGGGCGGCGAGGTCGGTGCCCGCACCCGGCTCGGAGTAGCCGATGCAGAAGTGGATCTGTCCCTTCACGATCTTCGGCAGGAAGAAGTCCTTCTGCTCGTCGGTGCCGAACTGCATGATCGTCGGGCCGACGGTGTTGATCGTGAGCATCGGGACGGGCGCGCCGGCGCGCATCGACTCGTCGAAGAAGACGAACTGCTCGATCGCGGAGAACCCGCGGCCGCCGTACTCCTTCGGCCAGCCGACTCCGAGCCAGCCGTCCTCGCCCATCTGCCGCACGACGCGCTTCGACTCCTCGCCGACGCCCGCGCCCTGCGACAGCTTCTCCTGCACCTCGGGAGTCAGGAGGTTCGCGTAGTACGCGCGCAGCTCGTCGCGCAGCGCACGCTGCTCGTCGGTGTAGCCGATGTACATCCGGGCCTCCTCGGCGCACCCGTGGGGTGGATCACGTTACCGACGGGGCGCGCGAGCGGTCGACCGGGCGCTACAGCCCCAAGCCCTCCAGCACGCCCGCACGCATCCCCGCGGTAAAGCCGCCGTCGACGACGAGCGCGTGGCCGGTGACGAAGCTCGCGTCGTCGGAGACGAGGAACAGCGCCGCGCCCGCGATCTCCTCGGGCCGGCCGAACCGCCCGAGCTTGTGCTCCTCGCGGTAGCGCTCGCGGTACGTCGCCATGCCCGGGCTGTCCATCACCGACCGGAACATCGGCGTGTCGATGAAGCCCGGGCAGATGCAGTTCACGCGCACGCCGCGCCGGCCGTAGTCGATCGCGAGGTTCTTCGTGAGGATCACGACCGCGCCCTTCGACGCGTTGTACGCGCTGCCTCCCTCCGTGCCTTCGAGACCTTCGATGCTCGCGAAGTTCACGATGCTGCCCGATCCCGCCTCCATCATCGGGACGACCGCGTGCTTGCACACGAGGAACGTGCCGGTGAGGTTGACGCGCAGGACGCGCTCCCAGTCGTCGAGGCCGACGAGATGCGCCGGGCCGCCACCCGCGACACCGGCCGCGTTCGCGACGGCGTCGAGCCGCCCGTGCTCTGCGACCGTCGACGTCACGAGGCGCGCGACCGCGGCTTCGTCCGTCACGTCAACCGAGGAGAACGACGTCCCGGTCCAGTCGCTCGGCGCGTCCTGCACGTCGCAGCCGACGACGCGTGCACCCTCGGCGGCGAAGCGCTGCGCGCACGCGAGGCCCAGCCCCGACGCCGCCCCTGTGACCACGACGACCTGCCCGTCCAGCCGACCCATCAGCGTCTCCCCCGCCCGCCGTGCGGTCGCTGCGGCGGGCTGCGTATGCTGATTGAAACGCGTTCTAGCGTCAACCTTCCCCGGAGGCGCTCCCCCATGGGCCTGAAGCGATGGGCATGAAGTTCGCGCTCTTCTACGAGATCCCCGTGGCCCGGCCGTGGGATCCCGAGAGCGAGCACCGGGCGTACAAGAACACGATCGAGCAGGCCGTCCTCGGCGACAAGGTCGGGTTCCACTCGTTCTGGACGGTCGAGCACCACTTCCTCGAGGAGTACTCGCACTGCTCGAACCCCGAGGTGCTGTACGGCGCGATCGCCGCGCAGACGCGCAACATCCGCATCGGCTACGGCGTGCGGCTCCTGCCGCAGCCGTACAACCACCCCATCCGCACCGCGGAGTCGGTCGCGGTGCTCGACCTCATCAGCGACGGCCGCGTCGAGTTCGGGACCGGCCGCTCGTCGACGCGCGCCGAGCTCGAGGGCTTCGACGTCGATCCGCACGCGACGCGCGCGATGTGGAGTGAGGCGCTGCGCCACATCGTGTCAGCGTGGACCGAGGAGGAGTACCAGGCCGACGGGAAGTACTGGCGCATGGGCGGACCGCGGCGCGTGCAACCCAAGCCGCTGCAGCAGCCGCACCCGCCGATCTGGGGCGCGACGAGCAGTCCAGACGGTCACCGTGAGATCGGTCGTCACGGGATCGGGCTGTGCTCGTTCACCGTGGGCGTCCCGCCCGAGGAGCTGACCGAGCGCATCGCGCTGTACCGGCAGGGCCTGTCCGAGTGCGAGCAGCCCGTCGGCAAGTTCGTGAACGACCAGGCGGCGACGTTCACGATGGTGCACTGCGCGCCGACGAAGGAGGAGGCGTACGAGGTCGCGGCGGAGAGCTTCGTCTGGTACGTCCGGCGCGGGTCGTGGCTCATCGGGTCCGTCGCGGAGTGGCTCGAGGGCAAGGACCTCGGTACGTACAGCTACGCCGCTGCGCCGCTCGAGCACCACCGCGCCGGCGCGCTCGACCATCTCAACTTCGACTACATCCACGAATCGGGCGCGTCCGTCGTCGGTGACCCCGACGAGTGCATCGAGACGGCGAAGCGCTACGAGGCCGCCGGTTGCGACCTGCTGCTGTGCCTCGTCAACCCGTACAAGATCCCGCACGAGAAGGTGATGCAGTCCATCGAGCTGATGGGCAAGCACGTCATCCCCGCGTTCTCCTAGCGCCCCCCAGCACAGGAGCTCTCGACATGCAGCTGAGCGACATCAACCTCATCGACCGCGACCGCTACGTCGACCGCGTGCCCTACGAGATGTTCGACACGCTGCGTCGTGAGGCGCCGATCTACTGGCACGAGCAGGACGAGCCCGGCGGACACGGCTTCTGGGCGGTGACGTCGTATCCCGACGTCGTCGAGGTCAACCGCGACATCGACCGGTTCTCCTCCGCGCGTCGCTCGGCGCTCATCACCGAGCTGCCCGACGAGGACCTCGAGCAGCAGCGGATGATGATGCTGAACATGGACCCGCCGATGCACACGCGCTACCGGCTGCTCGTCAACAAGGGCTTCACGCCGCGCATGGTGAACAAGCTCGAGGAGCAGATGCGCGAGCGCACCGCGCGCCTCGTCGACGCGGTGGCGGAGAGGGGCGAATGCGACTTCGTCACCGACGTCGCCGCGGAGCTGCCGCTCCAGGTGATCGCCGACATCATGGGCGTGCCCCAGGAGGACCGCCACAAGATGTTCGACTGGAGCAACCGCATGGTGGGGTCCGAGGACCCGGAGTACCAGCTCTCGGAGGAGACGCCGCAGCTCGCGGCGATGGAGCTCTTCACGTACGCGCACGGGCTCGTCGAGGAGAAGCGCGCGAACCCGCACGACGACATCATCACGTTGCTCACCGAGGTCGAGGTCAACGGCGACCGTCTCAGCGAGCTCGAGCTCGACATGTTCTTCATGCTGCTCGCGGTCGCGGGGAACGAGACGACCCGCAACCTCATCGCGCACGGGATGCTCGCGCTCATCGAGCACCCCGACCAGATGAAGAAGCTGCGCGAGGACCGTTCGCTGCTGCCGGGCGCGGTCGACGAGATGCTGCGATGGGGCTCGCCGGTCATGCACTTCCGGCGGACCGCGACGCGCGACACGACGATCGGCGACTTCCCGGTGAAGGAGAACGACAAGATCGTCATCTGGTACATCTCGGCGAACCGCGACGACAAGGTCTTCGACGACCCGTACACGTTCGACATCACGCGCTCGCCGAACGAGCACGTCGCCTTCGGCGGCGGCGGGCCACACTTCTGCCTCGGCGCCAACCTGGCCCGGCTCGAGATCCGCGTGATGTTCGAGACGATCCTCGATCGCATGGACGACATCGAGCTCGCGGGCCCGCCCCAGCGGCTGCGCTCGAACTTCATCAACGGGATCAAGCACCTCCCGGTGACGTTCAAGGCGACGGCGTAACCTCTCCCCTCCTCGTTTTGTGAAGCGAAACGGCAACCAGGTGGCCGTCACGATTCACAGAACGGGCGGGTGGGTGACCGGGAGGACGTCATGACCGCGACGGACCAGCGCGTCGGGAACTGGGGCCGGTGGGGCGACGACGACGAGCGGGGCACGCTCAACCTGCTCACGCCCGACGTCGTCCTCGCCGCGACGAAGCTGCCCCGCACCGGCAAGACGTACAGCCTGGCGCTGCCGATCCAGCGCAGCGGCGTCCCGATCCTCGACTACCGCGGCGCGCCGATGCGCCTCGCGCTCACGCACCAGAGCGACGTCGGCATGTTCGAGGCGTTCGGCGCACCCGACCACGTCGGTGCGAACGAGGACGTCATCGTCCTCGCGTCGCACAACGAGACGCACATGGACGCGCTGTGCCACGTGTTCTCGGAGCGGCGTCTCTACAACGGCGTGCCGGCCGAGGCCGTCACCGCGGCGGCGGGCGCGACGAAGCTCGGCATCGACAAGACGGGCCCGATCGTCGGCCGCGCCGTGCTGCTCGACATGCCGGCGTTCCTCGGCGTCGAGCGCGTCGAGGCGCCGCGCGTCTTCACGAGTGACGACCTCCTCGCGTGCGCGCGCCACGAAGGCGTCGAGATCCGCGCGGGTGACATCCTGCTCATCCGGACCGGCTGGGTCGACGCCTTCCTCGCCAACGCCGCGGCCGGCGGCACCGACGACACGTTGATGATGCAGCCGGGCATCGGGCTCGACGCGTGCCGCACGATCGCGCAGCTCGACGTCGCCGCGGTCGGCTCCGACAACAGCGCGGTCGAGGCGATCCCGTTCGACGAGGACCGGTTCCTCGGCGTGCACATCGAGCTCCTCGTGAAGCTCGGCCTACCGCTGATCGAGCACCTCGTGCTCTCCGACCTGGCCGCCGACCGCTGCTACGAGTCGCTGTTCGTCGCGGCCCCGTTGCCCGTCACCGGCGGAACCGGCAGCCCGCTGAACCCCGTCTGCATCGGCTGACATGCGACGGATCGCGGCGATCGCCGCGGTCGTCGGCGTGGTCGCGGCCGCATGCGGCGGCTCGGGCGGCGGTACGCACCGGTCGAGCCCGGCGAAGCGCACCTCGATCGTCGTGCTCGGCGACTCCGTCGCGGCGGGCGAAGGGATCGCGTACGGCTACACGTACGCATCGGGCGACCGTCCGCCTCGGTGGACGGGCGGAGTCGTGGATCCGAGCTGGCTCCCGCCGTACCCGCTGTGTCACCAGACCGCGCAGGCGTACGGCGACGTCGTCGCGCAGGACCTGCACGCTGCGCTCGCGAGCTTCGCGTGCACGGGGTCGTCCTACGAGCACGGGATCGTGGGACCCGCGACGAACGCGAACCGCGACGACGTCACTGTGTTGCGTCCCGCGCAGTTCGGTGACTGGCAGACGCGCACGAACCTGAACCCCGCGTACGACCGGGCCGCGCCCGACGTGGTGCTCGTGACGCTCGGCGCCGACGACCTCGGGTTCGTCCCCGTCGTCGAGTCGTGCGTCGAGGCCGCCGTACTTCGCAACGGGACGTGCACCGCGACGAACCCGGGTCCGACCATCCGATCACGCGTCCTCGCGGCACTGCCGGTTCTGGCGACGCACTACCGCGAGCTCGCCGCCGCGATCCGCGACCGCGCGCACGCGGATCACCGCTCCGCGCCGCGCATCGTGTTCACGACGTACTACGACCCGCTGCCGGAGCCCACGGCGGACGTGTCGCTGCTCGCGTGCCCGGATGCCGCGGGCCTGTCACACGCGGAGATCGCGTACCTGCGGTCGCTGGTCGACCGCTTGAACGCGACGATCGAGGACTCGCTGCGCAGCGAGCAGGACGTGACGATCGCCGACGTGTCGCACGCGCTCGACGGACACGAATGGTGCACGCCGGACCCGTGGGCGTACGGCGCGTCGGTGCTGCTGCTGAACCCCGCGAGCCAGGCTCCGTTCCACCCGACTGCCGCGGGCCAGCAAGCGATCGCGCGCGTCGTCCTCGCGCAGCTGCACAAGTGACACGCGCACTGTGATCAAATGCTCGAACCCCCTTCGCGTGACGCAGCGCCGCCGCCTCCGTGGTGCGGCGCACGGAGACGAGCGAAGCGAGCGGAGTGCGCTCGCCAGCGAACGAACGACGCGGGCGACCCGGGGCGAGGACCCGTGCCTGCAGCGCGGAGCGGCGAGCACCCAGTGAGTGCGACCATCAACGGGAGTGAGCGAGAAGACATGAAGCTCGGTTACCACGTCGGGTACTGGGGTCGGCAGCCACCGCCGCGCGCGCTCGAGACGATCAAGGAGGTCGAGCGCCTCGGGTTCGACTCGGTCTGGACCGCGGAGTCGTGGGGCTCCGATGCGTTGACGCCGCTCGCGTGGTGGGGCTCCCAGACCACGAAGGTGCGACTGGGTACCGACCTCGCACAGCTCTCCGCGCGCACGCCGACCGCGATGGCCATGGCCGCGATCACGATGGACCACCTGTCGGGCGGTCGCTTCGTGCTCGGTCTCGGCGTCTCCGGCCCGCAGGTCGTCGAGGGGTGGTACGGCCGCCCGTTCGCGAAGCCGCTCGCGCGCACGCGTGAGTACGTCTCAATCATCCGCAAGGTGCTCGCGCGCGACAAGCGGGTGACGAACGACGGACCTCAGTACCCGATGCCGTACCGGGGTGAGGGCTCGCTCGACCTCGGCAAGCCGCTCAACGTGATGACCCATCCGTTGCGCGAGGACATCCCGATCATCCTCGGTGCGGAAGGCCCGAAGAACGTCGCGCTCGCCGCGGAGATCGCGGACGGCTGGTTCCCGATCTTCTACTCGGCGAAGCACGAGCGGATGTACACGGACGCGCTCGACGAGGGCTTCGCCCGTCCCGGTGCGCGCCGCACGCCGGACGAGTTCGAGATCCTGCCGACAGTCACGGTGAACATCGACGACGACGTCGAGCGTGCGGCCGACGCGCTCCGCCCGATGATCGCGTTGTACGTCGGCGGCATGGGTGCTCGGGGCATGAACTTCCACTACGACGTCTTCTGCCGGCTCGGCTACGAGGCGGAGGCCAGCAAGATCCAGCAGCTGTTCCTCGACGGTCAGAAGGACGACGCGATCGCCGCGGTGCCGACGAAGATGGTCGAGGAGATCTGCCTCATCGGTCCGAAGGAGAAGATCCGCGACGAGCTCGACGCGTGGAAGGAGTCGCGCGTCACGACGATGCTCGTCGGTGCGCCGATCGAGACCCTCCGGGTTATGGCGGAGCTCGTCCTCTAGCGCGGCGCGGCTCGTGCTCTAACGCGGCGCGCGCGGCAGGCCGAGCCCGGCCATGCCGATGATCTCGCGCTGCACCTCGTTCACACCGCCGCCGAACGTGCCGACCGGTGCGGCGCGGTACGCGTGCTCGAGCTCGCCGCGCAGGACCGCACCCGGCGAGCCGGCCTTCAGGGAGCCCGCCGAACCGAGCACCTCCATCAGCAGGCGGCACGCCTCGAGACGGAACTCGGTGCCGAACACCTTCATCGCCGACGCGTCCGCGGGCTTGAGGTTCCCCTCGGCGAGCCCGGTCGCGACGCGCCAGTTCGAGAGCTTCAGCACCTCGACCTTGGCGCGCACGCGCGCGAGGTTGAGCCGCACCCACTCCTGGTCGATGACGCGCGTGCCGTCGGTGCGGCGCGTCTCCTGGGCCCAGCGGCGCACCTCCTGCAGGTGGCGGTCGCTCTGGCCGGCGGGCGCGAGCGCGACGCGCTCGTGGTTGAGCTGCGTCGTGATCATCTTCCAGCCCTCGTTCTCCTTGCCGACGAGGCACGACGCGGGCACGCGCACGTCCTCGTAGAACGTCGCGTTCGTGTGCCCGCCGCCGAGGAGCCAGATGGGCGAGTGCTTGAACCCCGGCAGCGACGTCTGGACGAGCAGGATCGAGATGCCCTTGTGCTTCGGCGCGTCCGGGTCGGTGCGGCACGCGAGCCAGATCCAGTCGGCGTCGTGCGCGCCGGTCGTGAACACCTTGTTGCCGTTGACGACGTACTCGTCGCCGTCGCGCACCGCGCGTGTGCGCAACGACGCGAGATCCGTGCCGGACCCGGGCTCGGTGTAGCCGATCGCGAAGTGGAGCTCGCCGGCGAGGATGCGCGGGAGGAAGAACGCCTTCTGCTCGTCGCTGCCGAAGCGCATGAGCGTCGGACCGACCGTGTTGAGCGTGACGAGTGGGACCGGCACGCCGGCGCGCTGCGCCTCGTCGAAGAAGACGTACTGCTCGAGCGGTGAGCGACCCTGGCCCCCGTACTCCTTCGGCCAGCCGACGCCGAGCCAGCCGTCGGTTCCCATCTGCCGGACGACGTCGCGGTACGCGGGCCCGAACGCCTCGTTGCCGGACCCGAGCGCGGCGCGACGCTCGGGCGTCATGAGTCGCGCGAAGTAGTCGCGCAGCTCCCGTTGCAGGGCGAGCTGGTCGGCATCGAGCTCGAGGTGCATCCGACCCAAACCTACAGCGCGGTCGCGATCGCCTCGGCGTGCTCGGCGACCGACCCGAGGACGGTGTCGAGCAACCACGCGCGCTTCAGGTACAGGTGCGCGTCGACCTCCCACGTGAAGCCCATCCCGCCGTGCACCTGGATGCACGCTTTGCCGTTGCGGACGGCGGCTTCGCCCGCGTTGACCTTCGCGGCGTGCACGGCGCGCTCGGGATCGCCGACGTCGGGATCGTCGAGCGTCACACCGGCCGCGTACACGGCGGCACGCGCGACCTCGGTGCGCACGAGCATGTCCGCACACATGTGCTTCACGGCCTGGAACGATCCGATCGGCTTGTCGAACTGCTGACGCTCCTTCGCGTACGCGACCGCGAGGTCGGTGGTCGCCTCGGCGATGCCGAGCTGCAGCGCGGCCACGAGCGCGGCGCCTTCCAATCGCCAGCGCGCGACGACGTCGGGACCCGCGACCTGCTCACCCTGCGCCACGTCGCCCGTCACACGATGTAGCGGGGTGAGCGGGTCGAGCGGCCGGGCGACCGGCTCGACGTCGAGCGCACCGGGGTCGAGCGCGAACGCGCCGTCGTCGCGTACGAGGAGCAGGACGTCGAGCGCGTCACGGTTCTCGACCAGGAGCGGCTCGTCGCCCGCTTCGACCGCGCCGACGATCGTCGAGCCGTCCGCCGCGCCGTCGACTGTCGCGGCCGCGAGATGCGAGCCCACGAGCGGACCAGGAACGAGCGCGCGGCCGAGCTCCTCGAAGACGAGGACGGCCTCCTTCATCCCGAGGCCGACGCCACCGTCTCCCTCGGGGACGCGCAGCGCGAACACGCCCGCGTCGGCGAGGTCGCGCCAACCCTCACGGTCGACGCCGCCCGTCGACTCGGTCGCACGCACGCGCTCCATCGTGAAGCGCCCCTCGCACAGCTTGCGCACGCCGTCCTGCAGCGCGACCTCGTCCTCACTCAGCTCGAAGTCCATGTCGTCTCGCTCACTCGCTGCGGGCCGGGATACCCGGCCCGCGGGCGCTCGTTCGCTGGCGAGCGCACTCCGCTCGCTCCGCTCGTCTCCGTGCGCCGCATCCGCGTTGGGCCCCGGGCCGCGGCCGTTCGCTCGCTGGCGAGTACCGTGCGCTCGCTCCGCTCGGCTCCGGGCACCGCACAGTGCGCGGGCGACTTCGTGCGGTCATCGTTCCTTGGGGAGGCCGAGAACGCGCTCGCCGACGATGTTGCGCTGGATCTGCGACGTGCCAGCCGCGATCGTGAGCGAGAGCGCGTGGATCTGCCCGTAGACGTGCTCGCCGTTCGGGATGCCGTCGACGTCGGCGATCGACAGCCCCGCGCGATCGAGCACGTGCATCGACAGCTCGCCGAGACGCTGGCGCACCTCCGAATAATGCAGCTTGAACACCGAGCCGCCGACGCCCGGCACGCCGGTGCGCGCCGCCTGCGAGACGTTGCGCTTCGTCAGCGCCCAGAGCGCGTCGAGCTCGGCGGCGAGGTGACCGAGCTCACGGCGAACGTCGACATCCTCACGCCCGAGCTCGCGCGACACCGCGGCGAGCGAGCGGACGAGCTCCATCGACTGCAGCATCTCGCTCACGAACGCGGTGCCACGCTCGAAGCTGAACGTCACCATGGCGACGCGCCATCCGTCGTTCTCCGCGCCGACACGGTTCGCGACCGGGATGCGCACCTCGTCGAGGAACAGCTCCGCGAACTCGGTGCTGCCGTGGATCGTCCGCAGCGGACGGACCTCGATGCCGGGGAGGTCCATCGGCATGATGAGCCACGTGATGCCGCGGTGCTTGGGCGCGTCCGGATCGGTACGGACGAGCAGCTCGCAGTAGTCGGCGACCTCGGCGTGCGACGTCCAGATCTTCTGGCCCGTGACGACGTAGTGGTCGCCGTCGAGCACCGCACGCGTCCGCAACGACGCGAGGTCCGACCCCGCGCCCGGCTCCGAGAAGCCCTGGCACCACACCTCGTCGCCCCTCAGGATCGCGGGCAGGTGCGCGGCGCGCTGCTCGTCGCTGGCCTCCGCGATGAGCGTCGGACCCGCGTGGAGCAGCCCCACGAAGTTCACGCCGACGTACGGCGCGTTCAGCCGTTCGGTCTCCTCGAGGAAGATGAGGTGCTCGGACGGCGACGCGCCCCGGCCGCCGTACTCGGTCGGCCAGTTGATGCCCGCGTACCCGGCGTCGAACAGCATGCGCTGCCACGCGGTGTCGTACTCGCGGCGCGCGGGCCAGTCGTCCGGATCGGGCTTGGGCGTCAGCGTTGGCAGCACCTCGCGCAGCCACGCGCGCAGCTCCGCCGCGAACTGCTGCTCCGCCGCGGTGTACCGGAGGTCCACGGCGGCGCAGTGTACGGGCGGACTGACGGGCAGTCAGATTCACACGCGGACGCAGGCGACCGCGAGTGCGCGCGGCGCTACTGTGACGCCGACGTCATGCTCGTCGGTCGTCTTCGCGGGGGTGCCCGATGCTCGACTGTCTCGTCACCGGCGGTGAGGTCCTCGACGGGAGCGGGCGGCCCGGCCGTCGCGCCGACGTCGCCATCCGCGACGGCCGCGTCGTCGCGATCGCCGCGCCCGGCACGATCGACGAGGACGCCGCGGCGCGCATCGACGCCGACGGTCTCGCGGTCGCGCCGGGTTTCGTCGACATCCACACGCACTACGACGCGCAGCTGTTCTGGGACCCGGCCGCGACGCCGTCACCGCTGCACGGGGTGACGACGAT
Source organism: Acidimicrobiia bacterium (assembly GCA_035651955.1). NCBI lineage: Bacteria > Bacillati > Actinomycetota > Acidimicrobiia > Acidimicrobiia bacterium. The sequence continues at coordinate 195,547 of DASRES010000069.1, read as the reverse complement.
CGTCGGCGGGAACTGCGGCTTCACGATCGCCCCGCTCGTACCCAGCGAGGCCGACTACATGCGGCGCATGCTCGCCCGGGTCGAGGGCATGCCGCTCGAGTCGCTCGAGGCGGGCGTCCCCTGGGACTGGCGCAGCTTCGGCGACTACCTCGACCGGCTCGACGGCAACGTCGCCGTCAACGCGGGGTTCCTCGTCGGCCACTCGGCGATCCGCCGCGCGGTGATGCGCGACGCGGCCGTCGGCGAGGAGGCGAAGCCCGCGCAGGTCGACGAGATGGCGCGGCTGCTCGACGAGTCGCTCGCGGCGGGCGGTCTCGGGTTCTCGTCGTCGCAGGCGGCGACGCACAACGGGGGCGACGGCAGGCCGGTGCCGTCGCGGTTCGCGACGCGTGACGAGCTGCTCGCGTTGTGCGGGGTCGTGCGGCGTCACGACGGCACGACGCTCGAGTTCATCCCCGCGGTGGGTGGCTTCCTGCCCGAGCACCTCGAGCTGATGACCACGATGTCGCTGGCCGCGAACCGTCCGCTCAACTGGAACGTGCTGGCCGTGAACTCGGCGCGACCGCAGGCGCACGAGGAGTCGCTCGCCGCCGGTGACTACGCCGCCGAGCGGGGCGGACGTGTCCTCGCGCTCACGGTCCCCGACGTGACGCTCGTCCACCTGAACTTCAAGACCGCGTTCCTGCTCGACGCGCTGCCCGGCTGGGGCGAGACGATGGCGCTCCCGCACGACGAGAAGCTCAAGGCGCTGTCCGATCCCGAGGTGCGCGCGCGGTTGAAGGAGTCGGCGGCGTCACCCGATGCCGGCGTGTTCCGCACGATGTTCAAGTGGGAGAACATGCGGATCGTCGACACGTTCGCGCCCGAGAACGCGGGGCTCGCGGGTTCGACGGTGGGCAAGGTGGCCGCCGAGCGCGGCGTCGACCCGTTCGACGCGCTGCTCGACGTCGTGATCGCGGACGACCTGCGGACAGTGATCGCGCCGCCGATGGCCGGTGGCGACGACGCGAGCTGGCGGATGCGTGCCGAGGTGTGGCGGGACCCGCGCGCCGTGGTCGGCGCGTCCGATGCCGGGGCGCACCTCGACATGCTGTCGACGTTCACGTACACGACGTCGATGCTGCGCGCCGTGCGCGAGCACGATCTCATGCCGATGGCAGAGGCCGTCCACCTGCTCACCGACGTCCAGGCCCGGCTCTACGGCATCCGCGAGCGCGGCCGCATCCAGGAGGGCTGGCACGCCGATCTCGTCGTGTTCGACGCCGATCGCATCGCGCCTGGACGCGTCTACACGCGCGACGACCTGCCCGGCGGCGCCGGGCGGCTGTACGCGGAGGCCGAGGGGATCGAGCACGTGCTCGTGAACGGCGTCGAGATCGTGCGCGGCGGCGAGGTCACCGGCGCGACGCCGGGCACGTTGCTGCGGTCCGGCCGCGACACCGAGACTGTGACGGTGCCGGGCGGGCAGTCCGGCTGACGCGACCGTCAGGATGCCGCCCCGAGGGGCGACCGGCTAGACAGAAGCGAGCGAGCCACTCGGCGAGCGGAAGCGGGGCCGAGCGGCCTGGCGCCGCAGGCGCCGAGAGCGAAGATACGAAGCCCGCGTTTCGTCCTCGAGGAGCAGGCCATGCCCGAAGCCGTCATCGTCGCCACCGCCCGCACCCCGATCGGCCGGGCCAACAAGGGCTCGCTCGTCGACGTCCGGCCCGACGACATGTCGGCGTTCATCATCTCGTCGCTGCTCGACAAGATCCCCGAGCTCGACCGCAGCCTCGTCGAGGACGTCCTGTGGGGGTGCGGGCAACCGGCCGGCGAGGCAGGCACGAACATCGCCCGCGTCGCGTCGCTGCTCGCCGGTCTGCACGAGGTGCCCGGCACGACCGTCAACCGCTACTGCTCCTCGTCGCTGCAGACGATCCGCATGGCCACGCACGCCATCAAGGCCGGTGAGGGCGACGTGTTCGTCGCCGGTGGTGTCGAGACCGTGAGCCGGTTCGTCCACGGCGCGGCGGACACCGGCCCGAAGAACGAGAGGTTCGCGGACGCGGGCGCGCGCACGAAGGCGCGCGCGGAAGGCGGCCAGCCCGACTGGACGCCGCCCGCGGGTCTGCCCGACGTGTACATCGCGATGGGCCAGACCGCCGAGAACGTGCGCGAGCTCGAGAAGGTCTCGCGCGAGGAGATGGACGAGTTCGCGGCGCTGTCGCAGCAGCGCGCGGTCACGTCGCAGGAAAACGGCTTCTTCGACCGCGAGATCACGCCGATCACCACGCCCGACGGCACGGTCGTGAGCAAGGACGACGGCCCGCGCCCCGGTACGACGGTCGAGAAGCTCGCGACGCTGAAGCCCGCATTCCGGCCTGACGGTGAGGTCACCGCGGGCAACAGCTGCCCGCTGAACGACGGTGCGGCGGCTGTCGTCGTCATGAGCGACACGAAGGCGCGCGAGCTCGGCATCACGCCGCTCGCGCGCGTTGTGGCGAGCGGCGTGACGGCGCTGAACCCGGAGATCATGGGGCTCGGACCGATCGAGGCGTCGCGCCAGGCCCTGAAGCGTGCGGGCATGACGATCGACGACATCGACCTCGTCGAGATCAACGAGGCGTTCGCCGCGCAGGTCGTTCCCTCGGCGAAGCACCTCGGCGTGCCGTGGGACAAGCTCAACGTCAACGGCGGGTCGATCGCGCTGGGCCACCCGTTCGGCATGACGGGCGCGCGCATCATGACCACGCTGCTCAACGGCCTCGAGGACGCCGACAAGACGTTCGGCCTCGAGACGATGTGCGTCGGCGGCGGCCAGGGCATGGCCATGATCGTCGAGCGGCTGTCGTAACGATCCTGAGTGCTTTTGTGCAGCGTCAGACACACATGATGTGGATGACGCTTCACAGAACGGAGAGGGGCAGGGGTCAGCGCGGGAGGCCGAGGACCCGCTCGGCCACGATGTTGCGCTGGATCTCGTCGGTACCGCCGCGGATCGAGATCGACGGGGCCGTGAGGAAGAGCGTGCGCCACTCGTCGTCCACCGCGGTCGCGGCCGGACCGAGGACGCGCATCGCGACGTTCGTGTAGTCCCGGAACAGGTGCGTCAGGCGAAGCTTCATGCCCGACCCCTCGGGACCCGGACGGCCCGCGCGTGCGAGGTCCCGTGCGCGTTGCCCGCTCAGGCGCGCGACCTCCGAGGCGACGTACACGCGCGCGAGTGCGTCGCGCACGAGCGGGTCGCGCGTCGCGCGACAGGCGCGCGCGAGGTCGACGAGGCGGGTGAACGAGAGCCCCGCACCACCGCCGCCCGCGAGTCCGCCCCGCTCGTGCGCGAGACAGGTGAGCGCGACGGCCCATCCCTCGCCCACGCCGCCGATGCGGTCATCGTCGTCGACCAGCGCGTCGTCGAGGAACACCTCGTTGAAGTGGGTGTCGCCGTTCATCTGGCGGAGCGGGCGGACGTCGACGCCGCGCTGGTCCATCGGCAGCCCGAACGCGGTGATGCCCGCGTGCTTCTCGGCGTCCGGATCGGTACGGGCGAGCAGCAAGCCCCACTGCGAGTACTGCGCCCGACTCGACCAGACCTTCTGACCGGTGACGCGCCACACGTCGCCGTCGCGGACGGCGCGAGTCGCCAGGCCCGCGAGATCGGAACCCGCGCCCGGCTCGGAGAACAGCTGGCACCAGATCTCGTCACCGGTGCGCACGGCCGGGAGCCAACGCTCGCACTGGTCGCGCGTCGCGTGCGCGACGAGGGTGGGGCCGACGAGGGCGAGCCCGACCATGAACGGGTACAGGTCGGGGACGCGGAACGCGGCCAGCTCCCGGTTCACGACCGCCGCGTGCTGCGCGTCGAGGCCCATCCCGCCGTACTCGACGGGCCACGTCGGTACCGCCCAGCCGCCGTCGGCGAGCGCGCGCAGGTACGCGCGCCCGGCCTCGAGATCGTCGCTTCCCGCGCCGAGGACGACGACGCGCTCGCCGGGAGCGCGTCGTTCCAGGCGCTGGTCGAGCGCGGCGCGCACCTCGCGCGCGAACGAGTCGTCAGGCGTGGGCACGGCGTTGCCGCACGACGCGCTCGAGCGCGCTCCGGACGACCGGAGTCGCCGCGTCGGCCCAGATCGCGTGGCCCGCGCGGCTCGGGTGGAACCAGTCGGGCCCGAACAGCGAACGGTCGCGGCTGAACCGGGCGGTCATCGCCCCGACGGGCACCTTGTCCGCGTAGTCGAACCGTTCGGCGACCCGTCGGTGGATGCGATCGACGGAGCGCGAGCGTGCGGACGCGACGAGCGTGAGCGGGAACGGCACGCGCGGCACGTTGCCGAGATCCCCGACGCCCGTGAGCAACACCTCGGGCGCGACCGCGTGCAGCTCCGCGACGATCGCCGTCAGGTCTCGCTCGATCTCGCGCAACGGGGTGACGTGCATGACGTCGTTCGCGCCGGTGGAGACGATCGCGAGGTCCGCACGTGTGCGCAACGCCCGGGGTAGCTGGTCGCGGCGCACCTCCGCCGTGCGCGCGCCACCGGTCGCGACGCTCACGATCCGTATCCGGAACTCGCCGGACAGACGCGCCGCCATCTGACGCACCCAGATGTCGTCGACCGACTCCAGTCCCGACCCCGTGAGCGTGCTGTCGCCCAGCAGCAGCAGCGTGACCTCCGGGTGCGCCGGGTCGCCGACCTCACCGGACGGGTCGTGCCCGGTCACCGTGGGCAGGCCCCGATGCACCGCGTACATCGCCTCGGCGTACAGGAAGCCCGCCGCGCCGACCAGCGCGGCAGGCAGTGCGAGCGTGCCGTAGACGAGCGTCCGCCGCGTCGCCTGCTTCACGCGCTCGGTTCCTTGGGCCGCGTGGACGGCATCCCGAGCTTGCGGTGGTCCCACGAGACGACGCGCTCGACCGCGAGCTTCACCACGACCCGCTTGTTCAACATCGCCTCGACGAACGGCCGCATCTCCTCGGTGTACTTCCCACCTTGGTACCGCTCGAACACGCTGATGCCGAGCTCGAACATCCGGTCGGGATCGTCGACGATCTCGCCCGTGCCGACGAGCTCGACGCCGCGGAGCTCCTCGTAGGTCTCGCCGTCCTCCACGAGCACCGTCATGCGAGGGTCGCGCCGGAGGTTCTGGACCTTCTGGCTCTTGGCCTTCGTCTCGATCGCGATGGCTCCCTCGAGGAAGCCGTACCACATGGCGACCAGGTGGATCGTCCCGTCGTGGTTCATGGTGGCGATCGACATCGTGTGACGCCCTTGTAGGAACTCGTCGACCTCCTCCGAGGTCATCTTGATCACGTCACGCTGCTTGACGCCCATGGCGGTTCTCCTGTGCTCGCTTCACGCGCTCGATGCCGCGTCGACTGGGATGACGGCGCCGTTGACGTAGCGCGCCTCGTCGGATCCGAGGAAGGCGATGACGGCCGCGCAGTCCTCGGGCCGGCCGAACGCCCGGTACGGCATGATCCGCCCGAGCAACGTCGCAGACGCGCCGTCGGGGAACGTGAACTGCTCGGTGATCGCGGTGTCGATGCTGCCGGGCGCGATCGCGTTCACGCGCAGGGTCGTCTCCGCGTACTCCATCGCGACGGATCGTGTGAAGAGCGCGACACCGCCCTTCGATGCCGAGTACGCCGCGCTGTACGGCTGCGCCTTGAGTCCGGCGACCGAGGCCACGTTCACGATGCTGCCGCCCGTCTCGAGCAGCATCGGGATGCACGCACGCGACACGAGGAACGTGCCCGTGAGGTTGACGGCGATGATGCGGTTCCAGTCCTCCAGCGTCAGCTCGTGGGTGTGGCGGAACGAGCCGATGCCCGCGACGTTGCACAGCAGGTGCGGCGGGCCGAACGCCGCGACCGCGGCGTCGACGGCGCTCGTGACGGTGCGCTCGTCGCTGACGTCGCACGTGAGCGCGACCGCCTTGCCGGCCCCGGCGCCGCCGATGTCCGCGACGGTCGCCTCGTTGGCGTCGACCGCGACGTCGAGGCACGCGACGGATGCACCTTCGGACGCGAGACGGAGAGCCGTGGCCCGGCCGATGCCCGAGCTCGCACCGGTCACGATCGCGACCCGCCCCTCGTAGCGCCCCACGCTGCTCCTCTCGACCCCAGGCGCGCCGACACGTGCGCGGCAGGGCCCGTCACCCTACGCGGAGCCGCGGATCGCAGTCAGGCGGCGAGCTCGACGCGGTCGCGCCCGGTCTGCTTCGCGCGGTACATCGCGGCGTCGGCGGAGGTGAGGAGCGCCTCGGGATCGTCACCCGCGTGACCGACGGCGACCCCGACGCTCGCGGACACCCGCAGCGACCGGCCACCGATGCGGTACGGCGCGCGCAGCACGTCGAGCAGATGGTCCGCCGCGCGATGCGCGTCGTCGGGGTCCGACACGCCCGCGAGCAGCACCACGAACTCGTCGCCACCGACGCGCGCGACGGTGTCGCCCGCGCGCACGGACCCTGCGAGCCGCCGCGCGACGTAGGTGAGGAGCTCGTCACCGGTCGCGTGACCGCACGTGTCGTTCACGTGCTTGAAGCCGTCGAGGTCGACGAACACGAGGGCGAAGCGCGGGTCGCTGTCGCTCGACGGGGCGACGGCGCGCGACAACCGGTCGTTCAGGAGCCGCCGGTTCGCGAGGCCGGTCAGACCGTCGTGCAGCGCCTGGTTCCGGATGTCGTCGACGAGGCGCGCGCTGCGGAGCGCGACCGCACCCTGGTCGGCCATGCCCTGGAGCCGTTCGGCGAGGTCGTCGTCGCGCGTCGGATCCGTCGCGCTCTCGTCGTGGACCGGCGTCGTCACGACGCCGTGGAACTCGCCGCCGGCCACGAGCGGTACGACGCGCACGCGCTCGACGCCGACACCGCGGAGCAACGCACGCACCACGCTGCTCGACGTACCGAGGTCGAGCACCGCCGGGGCCGGCGTCCGCAGCATCCGCGCGAGCTCGGGAATCGTGTCGGGCTGCAGCCGCGCGGCCCGCAACGTGCGTTCGACGTCCTCCGTGTACCCGGACAGGCCCCGGTACGACAGCGTCTGCGACGCGGGATCCCAGACCAACACGGCCGCGTGGTCAGTGCCGATCACCGTGGGGACCGCGTCCGCGAGTCGCTGCGCGACCGCGTCGACGCTGCCGCCGTCGGCGAGCGCGGACGCGAGGTGCAGCAGCGCTCGGGCGGTCTCGTTGCGTCGCCGTGCCGTCTCGAGGGCCGTGGCCATGTTGATCGCCGCCGCGGCCGTCGCGGCGAACGCCTCGAGCAGACGACGCTCCGCGGGGAAGAACGACGCGCCCTCGGGATGCAACGCGACGAGACGTCCGAACGCCCGGTCGCCCGCGCTCACCTCGACGACGAGTCGCGAGCCGTCGGCCTCGTCGCGCTCCTGGGCGAGGACCTCGCGCGCGACGCGGCGCGCCTCGTCGTCGCTGGCGAACCCGTGGTGGTGGACGCGCAGGTCGTTCGGACCGAGCGAGACGGCGAGCAGGTGTCGCGTCGCGCGCACGGCCTGCGCCGCACGCTCGACGATCTTGGCGAGGACGGTCTCGACGCCTTCCGTCGCGACGAGCTCGCGCGTCGCCTCCTGCATCGACTCGAACCGCTCGGTGAGGACCGCGAGCTGCGCCTCGAGGTGCTCGATGCGTCGCTGCGGGTTCGTCTCGGGCGACGTCGACGGGTCCCAGCGGACCTCGTAGACGCAGCGAGGCGCGCCGCGGCGTTGGCACTGCGTCTCGACGACCTCGGCCGGATCGATGCCGAACACGATGGGGACCTGCGAGAGCGTCCCGGCGGTGTACTCGCAGAACGTGACGTCGCGCTCGAGCCCGGCGACCGCCCACGCCTCGACCACGGCGTGGTCGTCGCCGAGCTCGACGGGTTCGAGGCGCGTCGCGGTGGAGATCTTCGACGCGGTGACGGCGATGTTGCGCAGCACCTCGGCCGGCGAGCCGAGCGCCCGGAGGAGCGCGACGACCTCGCTGCCCTGCCACTGCCGCAGCATCTCCTCGCCGACGACGCGCGCGAAGCGAGCGTCGCCCGTGACCTCGATCCCGGCTCGGAAGAGCGCGACGACCGTCGCGTAGTCGCTCCACGTCGACTGCTCGCGCAGCTCGGCCGGGTCACGGTCGTCCCCGGCGAGCGCCATGAGGCGGGGGACGGCCTCGTCGCCCGCGACCCGCGCCGCGCAGCGGAGGATCACCGCGGTGACGCTGCCCGCGATCCGTCCCGAGCCGTCCTCGGGCGCGCCGGCGCCCTCGATCGCCATGCTGGCTCATCGGGCGGACGGGCCGGTTGTTGAGGGCGAAGGAGCTCGTTTACATGCTGGCGCCCGGCTCGGTGGCCCGCTCGAGCATCCGCTCGTAGTCGGCGACCTCGACCGCTCCGCTCACGAGGAAGCGCCCGGCGACGACCACGGCCGGGACGGCGTAGATCCCGAGCTCGATCGCCTCGTGGTACTCGGCGAAGACCCGGCGCTGCTGCTCCTCGCCGTGCTGGGTGAGGGCGGCGTCGAAGGCGTCGGGGTCGAGCCCGACGGACGCAGCCACGTCGACGAGCACGGCACGGTCCGACACCGTGCGGTTCTCGGCGAAGTAGGCGTGGAGCAGCGCCTCGTGGTAGCGGCGGGCCGGCTCGTCGCCGAACAGCCCTGCGACCTTCGCCGCGACGGCGGGCGGGACGCTGTGCGACGGCGGCGGGGCGTCGGTCGCCCAGACCGTGAACTCGCAGCGCGGCTCGACCGACGCCGGCCGCCGCCACGACTCGGTGTACGCGCGGAACCGGTCGAGCGGGCGCTGCTCGCGCTCCGGGCGCAGCAGGAAGGCCCGCCACTCGACCGTGATCGCGTCACCGAGACGTTGCTGCAGCTCTTCGAGGCGGACCGCCGCGACGTAGCACCACGGTCAGAGGAAGTCCGACCAGACGAGGAGGGGGACGGGTGTCACGACGACGCACCGTACCCCCGCCGCGTTGGGTCACTTTCTCGGCGTATGGACGCGAAAACGCCCCAACGCGCCTGCGGGACGCCGTCACCCGTCGGTGTCTTCGTGGCAGACGGCTTCGACATTGTGACCGTCGGGGTCGCGCACGAACGCGCCGTAGTAGGTCGGGTGGTACTCGGGGAACACCCGCGGCGCGTGCAGGATCTCGGCGCCGAGCGCGACCGCGGCGTCGTGGAACGCGCGCACCTCGGCACGCGTCCGGGCCCGGAACGCGACATGGATCTCACGCGTCTCGTCGCGCTCCGCCGGGCTGAGCCAGAACGACCCGGGCTGCGGGCCGAAGAACCCGACGACATCCGGCGCCGGCTCGAACGCCGCCTTCATCCCGAGCCGTGCGAGCAGGGCTTCGTAGAACGAGCGGCTCCCGGCGACGTCCGCGCACTGGATCCCCACGTGATCGATCACAGCTCTCCCATCGGGTACGGGAACTTGGCGCCGACGCCGCCGTCGACGACGAGCGTCTGCCCGGTGACGTACGACGCGAGGTCCGACGCGAGGAACAGGATCGCCGACGCGATGTCGGCGGGCAGGGCGACGCGACGCAGCGGCGCGTTCTCGGTGTTGCGGGCGCGCCCCTCGTCACCCAGGTAGGCCGAGACGCGCGGCGTCCACACGACGCCGGGCGCGACCGCGTTGACCCGGATGTTGGAGGGCCCGAGCTCGACGGCACCCGAGCGGACGAGCGCAATCAACCCCGCCTTCGCCGCGCCGTACGCGGCGTGACGCGGGGCGGACGTGATCCCCGACACCGACGCGACGAACACCATCGCTCCGCCCCCGCTCCGCGTCATCGCGCGCCCACCGAGCTGCATCGCGAGGTACGCGTGCCGCAGGACGATGTCGAAGTGCCAGTTCCACAGCTCGTCGGTGATGTCGACGAGGTCCGCGTACTGCGCCATGCCGATGATGTCGACGACGCCGTCGATGTCGCCGAACGCGGCCTGCGCGCTCGCGAACATCGACTCCGCGTCGTCGCGCTTCGTCGCGTCACCCGACCACGCGACGCCGTCGACCTCCTGCGCGATGTCGTTCGCGAGGTCGTGGTCGAGATCGACGCAGAACGTGCGCGCGCCGACCGACGCGAGCGCGTGCGTCGCCTGGCGGCCGATCCCCTGTCCCGCGCCGATCACGACGAACCGCCTGTCGTCGAGCCGCAGCTTCCCCGGGTAGTCGGGGATCGCCGTGTCGTCGCTGCGCGTCATCCGCTCGTGGCCCGGGCTACTTGATCGCAACCGGCTGGACCGGAGACCCGACCGCGTTGGTGAACGGCAACGGTGACGCATCCAGAAGGAACGCGTACCGCCCGTCGTCCGCGCAGTCGGCCGCGAGCTGCTCGAGGTCCCAGTTCTGGCCCTGGGTCATGCCCATGTCGACGAGGTGCAGGAGGTGGACGGGCAACAGCGCGTCGTCACGTTCGCACGGGAACACCTCGAACGTGATGTTGTCGGTCGCGACGGCCGCGACGTCGTGCTCGCGGAACCACCGCACGCTCTGCAGCGACGGCCCCGCCGCCGGGGTGCCGTACGCCATCTTGTCGCCGGCATGGAAGAGCTGCATCTGACCCGTCCGGACGAGCACGATGTCACCGGGTCGCACGTCGACCTTCCCGAGCTCGGCCGCGGCGTCGAGATCGTCGCCGGTGATCGGATAGCCGCCCTTGAGACGGTCGACGCCCTTCGCGCGCGCGACGTCGAGGAGCACGCCTCGCGACACCAGCGAGGTGATGTTGTGGATCCCGAGCCGGTTCGCACCGAACTCGTTGATGACGCTCGCGGGGACACCGTTGTAGAGGTTGCCGTCGTAGCTGACGTGGCCGAGGCCGTCCCAGTGCGTGCACGCCTGGATGCCCATGGTCACGGTGTCGTCGCTGGTGCAGAAGTTCGACGGGTCGCCGGTCAGCGGCGTGTTGATCATCAACATCGTCCGCAACGGGTTCGTCCGGCCGGGGATCGCGCCGATCTGCGGACCGGCCTGGTCGAGCGGGAGTCCGAGCGCGAACCGCTTGCCGGTCGTGACCAGCGCGGCCGCGTCGCGCACGACCTCGTCGGTGATCAGGTTGATCGTCCCGATCTCGTCGTCGGCACCCCAGCGGCCCCAGTTGCGGACCTCGGCCGCGAGCTCCTTGACGTCGTCGGGGAGGGCCATGATCACGACCTCCCGTGCAAGAGGCAGTTCCAGTGCAACGAGCTGTTGGCCGGCCGGAGCGGCGAGCTTGCGAGCGCGACCATCAACGCAGCGTGAGCACGCCGCGCGCGAGCTTGCCAGCCTCGAGATCCTCGACCGCGTGCTCCCAGTCCTCGATCGGGTACTGCGCGGTGACGAGCTCGTCGAGCTTGAACACACCGCGCCGGTACATGTCGATGATGAGCGCGACGTCGTGGTGCGGGCGGTGCGATCCGGCGCGGCATCCCATGACGCCGCGCTCGACGTGGGTCATGTACGTGACGGGTGCGGTGAACTCGGCCGTCGGTGCGGGGACGCCGACGATGACGACGTTGCCGCCCCAGTCGAGCATGTCGAGACCCTGGCGGATCGTCGCGGGAGCGCCGACGCAGTCGAACACCCAGTCGGCACCGCCGGCGCCGAACGGACCGCGAACCTCGTCGTCGCGGAACGGGAGCAGCGCGTGCACCGCCTCGACGCTGTCGACGTCCGGCCCCGCGAGCACGAAGTCGGTCGCGCCGAAGTCGCGCGCGAGCTTCTCCTTGTCGGGGAGCGTGTCGACGGCGATGATCCGGCTCGCGCCGGCGATCCGCGCGGCCTGGATGGCGTTGAGGCCGACGCCGCCGACACCGAAGACAACCGCGGTGTCGCCGCGCTTGAGGTCGGCCCGGTTCCACACCGCGCCGGCACCCGTCAGCACGCCGCACCCGACGAGCGCGGCCGACTCGAGCGGGACGTCGTCGGGGATCTTCACGCACTGCCGGCCGTCGACGATCGTGAACTCGGTGAAGAACGACGCAGCGGCGAAGTTCCACGTGGGCTCGCCGTCGAGCGTGAAGGGCTGCGTCCGGTTGCCCATGCTCTGTCGGCAGTACGCGGGCTTGCCGGTGATGCAGTACCGGCAGGTGCCGCAATAGGCGAGCGTGTGCAGGACGACGTGGTCGCCGGGCTCCACGTTCGTGACCGCGTCACCGACCGACGCGACGATGCCCGCGCCCTCGTGCCCGAGCACCGCGGGCGCGGGCCAGGGGATCGTGCCGTTGATGACGCTCAGGTCGCTGTGGCACAGACCCGCCGCGACGATCTGCACCTTGACCTCGGTCGGGCCCGGGTCGCGCACGTCGAGTCCCTCGCGCAGCTCGGCCCGCTGACCGGTGTAGACGAGGCCCTTCATCACTCTCCCCTTCTCGCGTACCGAGGGACCGACGCCGTCACGACGGCCAGATGATGCTCTGGAGCTCCGTGTAGGCGTAGAGCCCGAAGTCGCCGCCGTCGCGCCCGACGCCGCTCATCTTGAACCCGCCGAACGGCGCCTCGTGGTGGCGCTGCGCGGTGTTCACGCCGACGTGGCCGCAACGCAGCTCCTTCGCGACACGGAACGCGCGCGTCGTGTCCTTCGAGTACACGTAGTCGTAGAGCCCGAAGTCGCTGTCGTTCGCGATCGCGATGCCCTCCTCCTCGTCGTCGAAGGGCACGGTCACGATCACGGGACCGAAGATCTCCTCGCGCACCGGGGTCATGCCGTTGCTGCACCCGGCGATCAGCGTCGGGCCGACGTAGTACCCGCGGTCGAGGTGCGACGGACGCGTGCCGTCCACGACGATCTCGCCGCCCTCCTCCTTGCCGAGCTCGATGTAGCGCTCGACCCGCGCGCGCTGCGCGTCGGAGATCAGCGGCCCGACGACGGTGTCCTGCTTCGTCGGGTCGCCCACCGTCAGGTGCGGCGCGGCGGCGGCGAGCTTCTCGACGAGCTGGTCGTAGACGCCGCGCTGCACGACCGCGCGCGTCGGTGCGGTGCAGATCTGGCCGGAGTGAAAGCCCCACACGCTGACGAGCGCAGTGACGGCGGCGTCGAGGTCGGCGTCGTCGAACACGATGCACGCGCCCTTGCCGCCGAGCTCCATGAGGAGGCGCTTCATCGTCTTCGCGCCGGCCTCGTAGATCCTGACGCCCACCGACGTGCTGCCGGTGAACGAGATCATGTCGACGTCCTTGCTGTCGACGAGCGCGGACCCGACCTCGGGCTTCGAGCCCGTCACCACGTTGACGACGCCCTGCGGGAAGCCGACCTCCTCGCACAGCTGCGCGAACTCGATGATCGCGAGCGGGTCCTGCGGCGCCGGCTTCATCACGATCGTGTTCCCCGTCGCGAGCGCGGGTGCGACCTTGCCGGCCATGTTGACGAGCGGGAAATTGTACGACGTGATGCAGCCGACGACGCCCGCGGGCTGACGGACGGCCATCGCGTTCATGAGCGCGCCCGGCGCGAGCGGGGTGGCCGGCATGACCGACGGCTGGAAGCCGACGTCGATGTTCTCGATCGCGCCGCGTGCGTAGCGCTCGAAGCGCGCGGCGGCCTGCGGGACCTGCAGCTGCGAGCCGACTGACAGCGTGGCGCCCGTCTCCGCGATGACGAGGGGCAGCAGGTCGGAGGTGCGCTCGCGGAGCTTGTCCGCGAGCGCCTGGAGCAGCCGGGCGCGCTCCTCGGGCGCGGTGTGGGACCACGCCGGGAACGCCTCCTTCGCGGCCGCGGCCGCGGCGGCGACGTCGGCGGCGGTCGCCTCGGGCGCGGGCGCGACGACCTCTTCCGTCGCGGGGTTGACGACGTCGTACGTCCCGCCCGACCCGTCGACCCACTCGCCTCCGATGAGCAGCCGGTACTGCTTGTCGGTGAGCGTCGACGTCATCGGATGCCTCCCGCGCGCGAGCAGATCGGCGCTCGTGACGCCGGATCTGATGGGCCGTCAGCGCACTGTAACGCGGCGTCCCCGCGAGACGTCAGCGGGCCTCGCTCCGCATTCTGTGAAGCGTCAGACACACATCGTGTGCATGACGCTTCACGGGACGGGACGCGCGCGTCGTCGCGGTCACGACCTACGCTGACGCCCGCTCGAGAAGGAGGTCACGGTGCCGCTCGATCCGGTCGCACGCACGCTCATCGACGCGATGGAGCAGGTGTTCCCGTGCGTCGAGAACATGGAGGCGGCCGAGGCGCGCGCCATGGCGAAGGAGATGCCGCCGGCGGTCGAGGAGCCGGAGGCGGTCGCGGTCGTGTACGACCGGACGATCCCCGGTCCGGACGGCGACGTGCCCGTGCGCGTCTACCGGCCCGTGGAGGGCGGCGATCCGCTGCCGGTCGTCGTGTACTTCCACGGCGGTGGGTGGGTCATCTGCGACCTCGACACCCACGACGGCACGTGTCGCGCGCTCGCGAACGGCGTCAACGCCGTGGTCGTGTCGGTCGACTACCGCTTGGCGCCGGAGCACAAGTTCCCGGCCGCGGCGGAGGACGCGTACGAGGTCACCAGCTGGGTCGCCGCGCACGCGGACGAGCTCGGCGTCGAGCCCTCGCGTCTCGCGGTCGCGGGCGACAGCGCGGGTGGCAACCTCGCCGCCGTCGTCGCGCTCATGGCCCGCGACCGTGGCGGGCCTGCCATCACGTTCCAGCTCCTCGTCTACCCGGTGACCAACCACTCGTTCGACACCGACTCGTACCGCGAGAACGCGGACGGCTACTTCCTCCACCGAGCGTCGATGGAGTGGTACTGGCGCCAGTACCTGGCCGACGAGCGCGACGGCGCGAACCCATACGCGTCGCCGCTGCGCGTCGAGGACGCGCGCGGGCTCCCGCCGGGGATGGTGATCACGGCGGAGTTCGACCCGCTGCGTGACGAGGGCGAGGCGTACGGCAGGAAGCTCGCGGAGGCCGGCGTCCCGTTCGACGTCCGCAGGTACGACGGCGTGTTCCACGGGTTCTTCTCGATGGTCGCGTTCCTCGACGGCGCGAAGCAGGCCACCGCCGACGCGCACGCCGCCCTGCGCGACGCGCTGTGGTCGTGACGCGATGAGCGAGCCTCCGCTCGGCGTGTGCACGCGAGCCGGCGTCTCGGCGGGCGCGGCTCCCGTGATCGAGGCGTTCGCGACGCAACGGGCGCGCCTCGTCCGCTTGTGCCGGAGCTTCTCGGACGACGAGTGGCGCGCGCAGAGCCGGTGCGCGAGCTGGACCGTGCACGAGGTCGTCCGGCACCTCGTCGACCCGACCGACCGGATCGCGAGGATCGCGCGCGGTGAGCCGACCGGCGACACGGAGTTCGACCCGCGCACGACGCCAGGCCGTTGGCTCGAGGAGACGGCCGGGCTCACGACCGCGGAGACCGCGGACGCGCTGGTCGCGTCGACCGAGTCCGAGCTCGCGGCGTTCGACGACCTCGCGCTCGCCGACTCCGACCGCGCCTTGCCCGGCCCGTACGGGCCGATCCACTGGACGACGTTCGCGCTCCACGTCTTCTGGGACAGCTGGCTGCACGAGCGCGACGTCGCGCTGCCGCTCGGCTGCGCGCAGGACGCGACCGCGAACGAGAACACGCTCGCCGCGCTCTACGGCATCACGCTCGCCGGCCTGCCGCTCGGCACGGCGGGGGCGACGGCGACCGAGACGTTCGTCCTCGACGGGGTGGGTGGCGGCGGCTTCCGGCTCGACGCGGCCACCGAGACGTGCACGACGACGACCGCGGATACCGGCGACGATGCGCTGCGCGGTGAGCTCGCGCCCGTCGTCGACTCGCTCTCGGGACGCGACGCCGAGCTCGCCGACGTGCTCGACGGTCCGCCCGAGCGCCTCGCGCGGCTCGGCTACATGCGCGCGTTCATGCGGAGCTGACCGGGCGACACAGCAGCTGGCTGATCCCGGACGCGAGGAACGTCCCGTCGTCCGCCCACACGGATTGGTGGCTCGTGACGAGCCCGTCCGCACCGCTCGGCGACGTTCCCTGCGCGAACAGGTACGCGGAGCGCGGCCGGAAGCGGTGGAAGTGGCACGCGAGGTCGATGCTCGGCGCGTAGAGGCCGCCGGGGTCGACGTGGCGGCGCACGACCGCGGGCCAGGAACCGACGTCGAGGAGGATCGCGAGGCGCGCGGCGTCGATCCACGGGTCGCCGGTGTCGGGGTCGGGCAGGAAGCGCAGCCACGTCTGCCACTCCGGCGCTCCGGGCTCGCGCGCCTCCCAGTCGTCGACCCACGCGAGTGGCCGCGACTCGAAGTTGCGCCAGAAGGGGTACGTGTCGTCGCCGTCGCGCCCGGCCGCGGCGAGGCGTTCCTCGACGGTGGGGTGGTCGAGGGGCGCGCCGGCGTCGCCGGGCATCGGCGTGACGTCGTGGGTCAACGCGGGCAGGTCGTCGGCGACCGCCCACACGAGCGCCTCGACCACGGCACGATCGCCCTGCGTGACGGAGACCCGAACCGACTCGGCCTTCTTCGCAGCGCGCAGCGTCGTCGTCGTCAGCGTGACCGGACCGAACGCGGCGACGCCGAGATAGTGCGCGACGACGCTGGCCGGGCGGTCGAAGCGCGTGTGCGCGCCCGCCGCGCGCAGCGCGGTCGCGACGACATAACCGCCCATGGGACCCCAGATCTCCCATTCGCGCGACAGCGTCGCCTCGTAGACGCCGTCACCCCCGCGGACCGCCGTGTCGACTCCGAGATCTCCCACGGCGGGCGATCGTACGGTCGGCCCGCGGTGTGGTGCCGGCAGTTATTCGGGGATGTCGAGGCTCAGCATCTCGATCGCGTTGGTCCGCATGATCTTCACGATCACGTCGTCGTCGAGACCCTTCGTCTGCGCCTCGGCGATCTCACGCGTGCGCGGCCACGTCGAGTCGGAGTGCGGGTAGTCGCTCTCGTACGTCACGTTGCCGACGCCGATCTCCTCGATCGAGCGGAGCCCGTGCGCGTCGTCGAAGAAGCACCCGTACACGTGGTCGCGGAACAGCTGGCTGGGCGGCTCGAGCACCTTCTCCGCGACGCCACCCCACGCGCGGTTCTCCTGCCACACCACGTCGGCGCGCTCGAGCACGTAGGGGATCCAGCCGATCTGGCCCTCGGAGTATGCGATCTTCAGGTTCGGGAACCGGTTGAAGGCACCGCACATCAGCCAGTCGACGAGCGAGTAGCACGCGTTCGCGAACGTGAGCGTCGAGCCGACCGCCGGTGGCGCGTCCGCGGACGTCGACGGCATCTTCGACGACGACCCGATGTGCATGCAGATCACGGTGGCCGTCTCCGCGCACGCCGCGAAGAACGGATCCCAGTAGTTGTCGGGCTGGTGGACCGACGGCAGGCCGAGGAACGGCGGGATCTCGCTGAAGCACACCGCGTGCACGCCTCGCGCCGCGTTGCGACGCACCTCGTCGGCGGCGAGCTGGGCGTCCCAGAGCGGGATGATCACGAGCGGGATCAGGCGACCGCCCGATTCGCCGCACCACTCGTCGACCATCCAGTCGTTGTAGGCCTCGACGCAGAGCTTCGCGAGGTCCTTGTCCTTGGCCTCGAGGAAGGTCTGGCCGCAGAAGCGCGGGAACGTCGGGAAGCACAGCGACGCCTCGATCCAGTTCGTGTCCATGTCCTCGAGGCGCGGCTTCACCTGGTACGAGCCCGGCCGCATCCACTCGTACGTGGTCCCCTCGACGGTGATGTCGTCGCGGTCATGACCCACGGCGGCGTCGAGACGCATGAGCGGACGCCGGAGGTCCTCGTAGAACCACCAGTCGACGGGCTCGCCCGCGTCACTGGGCTCGCCCGGGACGACGGTCAGCTTCCCGCCGACGAACGTCATCTCCTTGACCGGCGCGCGCAGCACGCGCGGACCGACGTCGCGGTACTTCGCCGGCAGCCGGTCCTGCCAGACGTTGGGCGGCTCCACGACGTGGTCGTCGACGGAGATGATCTTCGGGAACTCGCGCATGGAGCAGAGGCTAGTCCTGTTTCTGATGGACCGTCAGCGGCGGCTCCGTCAGGCGCGATACGGTCCCGAGACTCTCGCCGTGGGAGGGGACTCGCGTGGACGACATGGACGGCCGCGTCGCGATCGTGACGGGTGCCGCGACCGGCATCGGGCGGGCGTCGGCGGTCGCGTTCGCGCGACGCGGTGCACGCGTGGTCGTCGCGGACGTCAACGACGACGCCGCGCAGGAGACCGTCGCGCTCGTGAAGGACGCCGGCACCGACGCGCGCTTCGTGCACACCGACGTCACGAGCGCGGACAGCGTCGCCGCGATGGTCGCGACCGCGATCGACTCGTTCGGGCGCTTGGATTTCGCGCACAACAACGCGGGCATGAGCGGGACGGCGGCGGGTGTCGTCGACTGCACCGAGGAGCAGTGGAACCGGACGATCGCGCTGAACCTCACCGGCGTCTGGCTGTGCATGAAGCACGAGATCCCGCGCATGCTCGAGATCGGAGGCGGCGCGATCGTCAACACGTCGTCCGGCGCGGGGCTCGTCGGCTTCGCGGCGCTCCCCGCGTACGTCGCGAGCAAGCACGGCGTGATCGGGCTCACGAAGTCCGCCGCGCTCGAGCTCGTCCGGCAGGGCGTGCGCGTCAACGCGATCTGCCCGGGCACGACCCGCACCCCGATGATCGAGGGCTACATCGGCGGGGACGCGAACGTCGAGCGGATGATGACGGCCGCGTCGCCGCTCGGTCGCATGGCCACGCCCGAGGAGATGGCCGAGGCGGCCGTCTGGCTGTGCAGCGACGCGGCGTCGTTCGTGAACGGGGTCGCGCTGCCCGTGGACGCCGGCGCGGTCGCCCAGTAGGAGGAGCGCTCCGATGACGTCGATCGTCCCCGCCGGGCAGCTCGCCTACGGCATGCAGCTGCAGGTGCAGTCGCAGAGCCGCATGTACGCGGAGCCGTGGGAGGCGGACGCCGGCCGCGACGCGCTCGTCGCCATCGCACGCAAGGCGGAGGAGACGGGCTTCTTCTACATCGCGGTGTGCGACCACGTCGCGATCCCGAAGCCGTTCGACGAGCGCATGGGCACGACGTGGTACGACACCGTCGCGACGCTCGGGTACCTCGGCGCCGTCACCGAGCGTGTGCACCTGCTGTCGCACGTCTTCGTCGCCGCGTACCGGCATCCGCTCGTGACCGCGAAGTCGTTCATGACGCTCGACGAGCTGACCGGCGGGCGCGTGATCTTCGGCGTCGGGACCGGTCACGTCGAAGGCGAGTTCGACCTGCTCGGCGTCGACTTCAAGGCGCGCGGTCGCATCACCGACGAGGCGATCGACGTCATCCGCGCCGCGTTCGACGACGAGTACCCGTCCGTCGACACGGAGAGCTTCCACGTCCACGACGCCGGGATGGCACCGCGGCCGCGCGCGCGGATCCCGATCTGGGTCGGCGGCTCGTCGAAGCCCGCGTTGCGGCGCGCCGCGCGGCGTGGCGACGGTTGGCTCCCGCAGGGCACGCCGCGTGCGGACATGCCGGCAGCGATCGCGTACCTGCGCGACGAGCGCGCGCGTGCGGGCCGCGAGGACGCGATCGACATCGGCGCGATCACCGAGATCCTCTACGTCGGCGAGCCGACCTGGGACGTCGGCGCGCACACCTTGCACGGCAAGCCGGCCGCGATCGCCGACAGCCTCCGCGAGTTCGGGGCCATGGGCGTCGATCACGTCCAGGTCCGGTTCCGCAACCGCTCCCTCGACGAGCTGCTGGACCAGATGGACGCCTTCGGCACCGAGGTCGCACCGCTACTCTCCGAGTAGCGGATGCCGTCTGGTCGCACTCGCTCGGCGGCGGGATACCCGCCGCCGCCCTTCGGGACGCTCGCCGCTCCTGCGCCAACAGCTCGTCACGTCGGCGGTTGGCAGTCACTCACCGCGAACGAGGGAGGCCGAGGCCGCGCTCGGCGATGATCGAGCGCTGGATCTCGCTCGACCCCGCGTAGATCGTCGTCACCACCGCGTGCCGGAACGCGTGCTCGGCCCACCCGTCGACGGGCGCGCCGGCCTCGCCGCGCTGCAGCACGCCCGAGGGGCCGAGCAGCGCGAGCAGGTCGGCGCTCGCGCGCCGGAACGACTCGCTCCCGAACAGCTTCGCCTCGGAGCCTTCGACGATCGGGAGCTCGC
Organism: Acidimicrobiia bacterium; assembly: GCA_035651955.1. Taxonomy (NCBI): domain Bacteria; kingdom Bacillati; phylum Actinomycetota; class Acidimicrobiia; species Acidimicrobiia bacterium. The sequence continues at coordinate 175,497 of DASRES010000069.1, read as the reverse complement.
CGCGCGCGGACACCCACGCCATCCGGTACGCGAGCAGGCGACCGACCTCGGTCTCGGTCGCGACGCGCGCGAGGACGTCCCGCATGGTCACGTCGTTGAACGCGCCGGTTTCACGCGCCCAGCGGAGCATCCGCCGGAGGAGGCGACCCTCCTCGCCGTTCGCGGTCGGGTTCCGCTCGAACGCGAGGGCGACGGTCATGACGTCCCAGCCGCCGTCGACCTCGCCGACGCGTGCGGAGTCGGGAACGCGCACGTCGTTGTAGAACGTGATGTTCGTCCGTTCGCCGCCGAGCGTCCGCACGGGCGCGATCTCGACGCCCGCCGCGTCGAGCGGCACCAGGAACATCGTGAGCCCACGATGCTTCGGCACGTCGGGATTGGTCCGCGTCAGCAGGAAGACGTAGTCGGACTCGTGAGCCATCGTCGTGAACATCTTCTGGCCGTTCACGACCCACTCGTCACCGTCACGGACGGCACGCGTGACCACGGACGCGACGTCCGAGCCGGCATCGGGCTCCGAGTAGCCGAGGCACACGAGGATCTCGCCGCGCAGCGCCGGCGCGATGATCCGTTGCTTCTGCTCGTCGCTGCCGACGATCGACAACGTGCGTGCGACGAGCTCGGTCGTCCCCCAGCCGTCCATCGGCGCGCCCGCCCGGGCGACCTCCTCGTCGAACGCGACCATCTCGAACGGGTCGCGCTCCTGCCCGCCCAGCTCGCGCGGCCAGGAGGCAGCCAGCCATCCGCGTTCCGCCAGCGCACGGTGCAGCCCCCAGTCGTGCACCGTGCCCGTCTCGTGCACGCGCGCGACGACGTCGTCCGTGAGGTGCTCGGCGAAGAAGGCGCGGACCTCGGCGCGGAACGCCTCGGCACGCTCGCCGAGCCGGAAGTCGAGACCGCCCGTTGCCGACGGCTCCACGCTCGCGACGGTCGGCGCATTCATCGCGAGCACGTCACCGACGCGTCGCGTCGCCGCCTGGACACCGCCCAGTGCGAGCGCCCACGCGGTGACGCGACGGAAGTACAGCTGCACGTCGTACTCGAGCATGAACCCGTAGCCGCCGTGGAAGTGGAGGCTCGCGCCGGCCGCGTCGTGCGCGGTCTGCGCCGCGAACGAGAAGGCCATGGCGGCCAGGAGCGGGAAGCGAGCGGGATCGGCGTCGCACGCCCATGCTGCTTCGAGCGCGAGGAGCTCGGCACCGTCGAGCGCGGTCGCGACGTCGGCCAGCTGCTGCTGGACGGCCTGGAACGAGCCGATCGGCGCGCCGAACTGCACGCGCGTCGACGCGTACTCCACGCCGAGCCGCAGCGCGGCGCGCCCGGCTCCCACGAGCCCGTTCGCGAGCAGGACCCTCCAGTCGTCGAGTGCCGCGGCGTACGCGGCGCGCGCGGCGTCACCGCGCGCGACGACGGTGACATCCCCCGTCCTCGTGCGGTCGGCGAGGGGTGACGAGCCGAGGTTCGCGGGTGACGCCCCGGGCGCGTCGTCGCGCGCGGCCACGAGCTCGTCGCCGCCGAGCCCGACGACGACGCCCGCGACCGCGCCCGCGGGGACGAGCGCGAACCGGCCGTCGCGGGCCGGGATGGGGGCGACGGTCACGATCGTCTCGCCGCTCGCGACGTCGTCCGGGCACGCGCCGAGACGGTCGAGCAGCCGGACGCCGACCAACGACTCGACGACCGGGGCCGACGCGAGCGCGCGGCCGGCTTCGGAGCACACGACCCCGAGGTCGACGAGTGTCGCGCCGCCCGCGGTCGTCGCCATGCTCGGCACGCCGATCGCGCGGACGTGCTGCCACAGCGCGTCGTCGAACCCGAGTGGCTCGGCGGCCCGGACGCGCTCCGGCGACGACTCCTTCGCGAACAATGACGCGACGGTGGCCCGGAGCTCGCGCTGGTCGTCCGACAGGTCGAGGTTCACGTCAGCCGTTCGACACCCACTCGACGTGCGCGGCGATCGTGGCGCCGGCGTCGTCGAGCCAGCCCTTGTCGCGCGCGTACGCGCGCATCCTGTCGAAGTCGCCGTCCCAGCCCGGGCCGACACGGCCGTCCGCCATGCGCCGCACGGCATCGACGTCGACACGCGCGTCGTCGTCGCCGTCGACCCGGCCCACGGACGCGTCGCGCAGCGCGCGGTCGAGCCGAGCCGTGTCGTCCGCACCCGCGACCGCGGCGACGTGGAAGCGCGTGCAATCGGCGGGTTCCTCGAGCGTCACCTGCGGCGGTGACGCGTCCACGAGCACCTTGACGAACATCGCCGGCCTACGGGATCGAGAGCCCGCCGTTCGGGCGGACGATCTGGCCGGTCACGAAGCTCGCGGCGTCGGACGCGAGGTACAGCACCGCGTACGCGATGTCGTCGGGCTCGCCGACGCGCCCCAGCGGTGCGGCGTTGCGCATCGGCGCGGACACCGCGTCGAAGCGGTCCTGGTCGATCGTGCCGTCCGGGTTCGTGAAGTGCCGCCCGGTCATGCCCGTGACGATCCACCCCGGCGCGACGGCGTTCACGCGCACCCCTTGCGGGCCCACCTCCGTCGCCAGGGTCTTCGTCAGCTGCGCGACACCGGCCTTCGCCATCGCGTAGCAGACGATCGTCGGCGCCGGCGTGTCGATCGCGCCGGACGCCATGTTCACGATGCTCCCAATGCCCCGCGCGGTCATGACGCGCGCCGCCGCGCGGCATCCGTAGAACACGCCCTTCAGGTTGACGGCGAGAACGCGGTCGAGATCGGCGTTGTCGGTGTCGACGACGAGGCTGTTGTGCATGATGCCGGCGATGTTGCACATGACGTCGAGCCGCCCGTGCTCGCGCACCGTGCCGTCGACGAGCGCGTCGACCTGCTCGCTCTGCGCGACGTCGACCTCGGCCGACGTCGCGTTGCCGCCTTCCGTCGTGATCGACGTCGCGGTGTCCTTCGCGGCGTTGCCCGCGACGTCGGCGCACACGACGGTCGCGCCGACGGCGGCGAGCATTCGTGCGCTGGCGCGCCCGATGCCGCTCCCGGCGCCGGTGACGATCGCGACACGACCGCTCAGGTCGAACGCCTCACGCGGATCCTTCACGTCGTCCTCCTCACGCGTCTCCTCCTCACGCGGCCCGCACTTCACGTGGCCCGCACCTCGCGACGGTCAGTTTGGCCGACCGTGCACGGACTTCGTCACGATGCGGGTCGCCTCGACGAGCCGGTCGGCGAGCACGCGGATCTCGACCGGGTCCAGCGACGCGCGGAAGCCGAACAACGTCAGCGCGAGCACGACGGAGCCGTCCGCGCCGAACACCGGTGCCGCGATCATGCTGAGCCGGTACGACGACGCGTGCTCGAGCTCGGCCAGCACGTACTCCTCGTGACCGAGCTCCTCGACGAGACGGGCGAGGCGGGAGGCGTCCGCGCCCGGATCGCGGGCACCGAGCGCGCGGCCGATCTGGATGCGCGCGTCGGCCTCCAGCGCGAGCGAGTACCCGCGGTCGCGCACCGCTGCGACCGCGCTGCGGAACCGGGCGATGCGATCCGCGGGCGCGCTCGGACCGGTCCGCTGCAACCACGCCTCGATCTCGGCGTCGGACGACCACGCCATGAACACGGTGCCGAGCGGCGGGACGAGCGGGAGCCGGTGACCGACGCGCACGTCGGGTGCGAGCGGGCCGAGATCCCCCTCGCGCCCGAGGATCACGATCTCGTCACCGATCGCCGCGCTCGCGACGCACAGCACGTCGAGCTCGTCCGCGAGTCGGCGCATCTCGCCGCGCGCGTGGTCGACGACGTCGATCTGGCGCGACGCGGCCGCGTTCCCGACCGCGACGAGCGCCGGGCCGAGCGAGTACGTCTTGTCGACGGGGTGGCGCAGCAGGTATCCGGCGTCCGTCAAGGTGGCGACGAGCGCGTGCAGCGTCGCCTTGCTCGCGTCGAGACGGCGCGCGAGCTCGGACACGCCGAAGCGCTCCGTCGGGTGCGACGCGAGGAAGTCGAGCAGCGCGACGGTCCGCGCCGCGGACGGTGCCATCCGGCCCACTACGTGACCGCGTAGCCCGGGCCGAGCGCCTCGACGACCGCGTCGCCGAACACGCGAGCGAGGATCTCGTGGCCCTCGTCGCCCGGGTGGATGCCGTCGCGAAGGTGCTCGGGACGCAGCAGCGGGAGCCCGTCGACGAGCCACACCCGGTCGTCCTCGTACTCGTCGATGCGCTCACGCACGACCGCCGTGATCGCTGCACGGATGTCGCGCAGATCGGTACCGAACCGGTTCGGCACGCGCTCGGCGTCCGGGCGGAGCACCGGCGTCATGACGACGATCGGCGTGTCGGGATGGCCTTGCCGGACGACGTCGAGGAACGCCTCCGTGTTCGCGAGCATCTGCGCGTCGCTGTGCGGGGTGCGCGTCCAGCAGTTCGTGCCGTGACCGATCGAGATGACCTCGGCCGGGATGCGCGAGATCTGCTCGGCGGTCGCCATCTCGCCGCGTGCCGCGCCCGCGTAGCCGAGGTTCACGACGTCGATGCCGCGCTCACGGCCCACGATCGCCGGCCACGCCCGCGCCGGCCCGGACGCGACCCAGCCCTCCGCGATGGAGTCGCCGTACGCGAGCCACCGCGGCCCGCGTGGTGCGCGGTCGATCGAGCCGCCCACCGCTCCGACCGACATGATCCGCGGCTTCATGCCCTCCGGGAGGTAGACGGTCGCCGGCGTGTCGGGCGAGTGCTCGCCCATCGCGAGTCGCACCCGACCCTCGCCGAGCACCGCGGGCTGCTCGTCGACGCAGACGCCACCCCGCCACAGCGCGAACGTCGTGCCCGCGCCGGGACCGCGGTAGCCGAGGTCGTCCGTCTCCGTCGTGTACGCGACCTCGACGGCCTCGGCGTCGCCGATCATCTCCAGCCGCACGGTGACGGGCAGCTGCGCGCTCGTCCACGTGTCGACGGGCAGCCGCGCCGCGTCCAACGGGTCCGCGCGCGGGTACCACACGTCGTCGGTGTCCTGGAACGCGCAGCCGCGGACGAACGGATCCGGCTGCTCGGGGCGCAACATGCGGACGGTCAGCTCGTGGTGACCGAGACCGACATGTCGACGTCGCGCGCCGCGAGCTTCGGGACGATCTCGGTGCCGAGCAGCTCGATCGTCCGCATGATCGACTCGTGCGACAGGTGCCCGAACTGCACGTAGCAGATCAGCTGGTCGACGCCGAGCTCCTCGTAGCGCAGCATCTTCTCCAGGCACTGGTCGGGATCACCGACGATGATCATGTCGGCCTCGTGGAACTCGCGGACGTCGAAGTTCCCCTCGATCTGGCGCTTGAGCAACGGGAACGTCGCGTCGCGCTCCTCCTGCGACAGGTTCGGGAGCTCCCACTCGAGCGTGAACTCGGCGAGGTTCTTGTACCACCACCACACCGAGTCCCAGATTCCGTTGCGCTCGCACTCGGCGAGGGACTCGGCGCAGTGCACGAGCGTGTACGCCGCGACGCGATCGTTCACGACGCGGGTCAGCGGCGTCGGGTTCGCGGCCGCCGCGCGGTACTGCGCGATGTGCTGTCCCATCTTCTGGATCGGCTGGAGGATCGCGAACGAGAGCAGCCCGAGGCCGAGCTCACCCGCGACGGCGGAGCTGCCCTCGCTGGTCGCCGCCATCCAGCACGGCGGGTGCGGGTCCTGCACGGGCTTGGGCGTCACCATGCGGCGGGGGAAGTCGAGGTACGTGCCGTGGAACTCGAAGTACTCCTCCTCCCACATGCGCACGACGGCCTCGATCGCCTCCTGCCACTGCGCGCGGCTCTCTTCGCGCGGCACCCCGAACGCGATCTGCTCCATGGGCGTCGACCGGCCGGTCCCCCACTCGACGCGTCCCCCGCTGAGGATGTCGGCAGTCGCGACCTTCTCGGCGACGCGCATCGGCGGGGTGAAGGCGTGGGGCATGAGGGTCACGCCGAAGCCGAGGCGCAGGTTCTCGGTGCACTGGGAGAGGGCGCCGATGATCACCTCGGGCGCGGGCGAGTGCGACCGGCCCTCGCGGAAGTGGTGCTCGACGTGCCAGGTGGTGTGGAAGCCGAGCGTGTCGGCCAGGCGGATCTGCTCGAACGCCTCGCGGTAGGCCCGCTGCTCCGCCTCCCGCTGCCCGTAGGGATGGGGACCGGCCCACGGCTTGGGCACGTCGATCTCGTAGAGCAGGTCGAGCTTCACGGCACCCCTCCGAGCTCGGACGACCGGCGTTGTTCGACATGGCGAACGACTGATCGCGTGGCAGAACGAGGCTACGGACGAGCCGTCCACGTGTCAACGTTGGCCGCACGGCGTATCGCGGCGCGAGAGAAGGGGCACCCGTGCTCGACGACAAGGTGCAGTCCATCTACGAGACGGTCGTCCGGCGGAACCCCGGTGAGCTGGAGTTCCACCAGGCCGTCCGTGAGGTGCTGGGGTCGATCGGGCCGGTGCTGTCGAAGCACCCCGAGCTGACGCGGATGAAGCTCGTCGAGCGGATCTGCGAGCCCGAGCGCCAGATCATCTTCCGCGTGCCGTGGCAGGACGACCACGGCGAGGTCCACATCAACCGGGGCTTCCGCGTCGAGGCCAACAGCGCGCTCGGCCCGTACAAGGGCGGGCTCCGGTTCCATCCGACGGTGAACCTGGGGATCGTGAAGTTCCTCGGGTTCGAGCAGACGTTCAAGAACGCGCTCACCGGGCTCCCGATCGGCGGCGGGAAGGGCGGATCCGACTTCGACCCGAAGGGACGCTCCGACGACGAGGTCATGCGGTTCTGCCAGAGCTTCATGACCGAGCTGTATCGCCATCTCGGCGAGTACACCGACGTGCCGGCCGGCGACATCGGCGTCGGCCAGCGCGAGATCGGCTACCTGTTCGGGCAGTACAAGCGCATCACCAACCGCTACGAGGCGGGCGTGCTCACCGGCAAGGCGATCCCCTACGGCGGCTCGCACGTCCGCACCGAGGCGACGGGCTACGGGCTCGTGTTCTTCGTCGAGGAGATGCTGCGGACGCGCGGTGAGACGCTCGACGGGCGAACGTGCGTCGTCTCCGGCTCGGGCAACGTCGCGATCTACGCGATCGAGAAGGCGATGCAGCTGGGCGCGCGCGTCGTCGCGTGCTCCGACTCGAGCGGCTTCGTCGTCGACGAGGACGGGCTCGACGTCGACCTGCTCAAGCAGATCAAGGAGGTCGACCGCTCGCGCATCGACCAGTACGTGAAGCACCGCTCGCGCGCGCGCTTCACACCGGCCGGGAGCATCTGGACGGTGCCGTGCGACGTCGCGCTCCCGTGCGCGACGCAGAACGAGATCACGGGAACGGACGCGCAGGTGCTCGTGCGCAGCGGCTGCACCGTCGTCGCCGAAGGGGCGAACATGCCGACGACCGAGGACGGCGTGCGGACGTTCCACGATGCCGGCGTCGCGCTCGGGCCGGCCAAGGCCGCGAACGCGGGCGGCGTCGCGACGTCTGCGCTCGAGATGCAGCAGAACGCGTCGCGCGACAACTGGACGTTCGAGCACACGGAGCAGCGGCTCGCGGGGATCATGCGCGACATCCACACGCTCTGCTACGAGACGGCCGACGAGTACGGCACGCCGGGCAACTACGTGAACGGGGCGAACATCGCCGGGTTCCTCACCGTCGCGGAGGCGATGGCCGGCCTCGGCCTGATCTGACCCGCGGTCCCGGGGACCGAGAGCCCCCGGGCCTCGCCGGAGAGGCCCGTGTATCGTTGCTGACGCAACGTCAGATCCGGCTCGTGCCCCGACGCGTCCGCCCGGGTGCCCTGCTGCGGAGGCTTCGCGATGACCGCCACCGAGACGCGCAGCGGGGAGCTGCCCCGCATCATCAGCGTCGACGACCACGTCGTCGAGCCGGCCCACCTGTGGGAGACGTGGCTTCCCGCGCGGCTCCGGGACCGGGGGCCGAAGGTCGAGCGGCGCGGCATCGGGTCGATGGAGCACATCGGCGGCGGCACGTACCGCCAGACGTTCGACCCCGATGGACCCAAGGCCGACTGCTGGGTCTACGAGGAACTGGTCTACATCAACAAGCGTCACGTCGCCGCGGTCGGCTTCGACCGCGACGACATGACGATGTCGCCCATCACCTACGACGAGATGCGGCCGGGCTGCTACGACCCCAAGGCGCGGATCGACGACATGGAGATGAACTGGGTCGACGCGTCACTCTCATTCCCGACGTTCCCGCGCTTCTGCGGGCAGACGTTCCTCGAGGCGAAGGACCGCGAGCTCGCGCACGCGTGCGTCGTCGCGTACAACGACTGGATGGTCGAGGAGTGGTGCGGCGACAGCGCCGGCCGCCTGATCCCGCTCTGCCTGGTCCCGCTGTGGGACGCGCAGCTCGCGGCCGACGAGGTGCGACGCAACGCGGCTCGCGGCGCGCACGCGGTCTGCTTCAGCGAGATCCCTCCCCACCTCGGCCTGCCCAGCATCCATTCCGGCTACTGGGACCCGTTCTTCCAGGCGTGCCAGGACACGGCGACGGTCGTGTGCATGCACATCGGCTCGTCGTCGAGGATGCCGGCCACGTCCGGCGACGCGCCGCCCGCGGTGGCCGCGACGCTGAGCTTCAACAACGCGATGGCGTCACTGTCCGACTTCCTGTTCTCCGGCGTGCTCGTGCGGTTCCCCCAGCTGAAGCTCGCGTACTCGGAAGGCCAGATCGGGTGGCTGCCGTACGTGCTCGAGCGCGCCGACGACGTGTGGCGCGAGCACCGCGCGTGGGGCGGCGTGCGCGACATCGTCCCCGAGCCGCCGTCGACCTACTACTACCGGCAGGTGTTCGGCTGCTTCTTCCGAGATCGTCACGGCGTCGAGTCGATCGAGCGTGTCGGCGTCGACAACATCACGTTCGAGACCGACTACCCGCACACCGACTCGACGTGGCCGGACACGAAGCAGGTCGCCAAGGAGCTGATGGCCGGCCTCGACGACGCGACGGTCTACAAGATCATGCGCGGCAACGCGATCCGGATGCTGTCGCTCGACGCGCGGTGACGGGCGTCGCGTGATCGACCCGTCGGCCGTCTCGCTCGACGGCAAGGTCGCCCTCGTCACGGGCGCCGCGCAGGGGATCGGCGAGGCCACCGCGCTCGCGCTGGCGCGCTTCGGCGCCGACGTCGCGGTCTGCGACCGTCAGGCCGACGGGCTCGCGGCCACCGCGAAGGACGTGCGCGCGCTCGGTCGTGAGGCCATCGAGGCCGTCCTCGACGTGCGCGACGTCGACGCGAGCGAGGCGTTCGTGCGCGACGTTGGTGCGCGCTTCGGGCACGTCGACGTCCTCGTGAACAACGCCGGCGGCGGGTTCCATGCACCCGTGATGGACGTGAGCGCGAAGGGCCAGCGCGCGCTGGTCGACGAGAACTTCACGTCGGTGACGAACTTCGTGCGGCCGTGCGTCCCGCTGATGCCCGCCGGCGGGTCGATCGTGAACGTCACGTCGATCGAGGCGTTCCGCGCCGCGCCCGGGTTCGGCATCTACGCGGCGATGAAGGCGGCGGTCGAGTCCCTGACCCAGACGCTCGCGTTGGAGCTGTCACCGCAGGGTATCCGGGTCAACACGGTCGCACCCGACGCGATCCCGACGCCGGGCGACCGGTCGCTGGGTGAGGCCGCGCACGGCGACGCGTCCCCCGAGTCGTATGGCGCGAAGGTCCCACTCGGCCTGGGCGAGCCGGACGACTGCGCAGGTGTCGTGGTGTTCCTCGCGTCGAACCTGTCCCGGTTCGTGACCGGCACGACGATCCACGTCGACGGCGGGACGAAGGCGGCGTCGGGCTGGACCCGCCGTCCCGACGGCGGCTGGACGCCCTGACGCGAAACCCTCACGTCGTCGGTCGAGAGGCCGATGGGCGGGCATGCGGCAGGAGAAGGTGGTGCGGCGCGTCGCGGTCGCGCTGGTCGCGGCCCTCGCGCTGCTCGTGCTCGGCGCGTGTGGACCGAACCCGTCGGCGGCCAACGGCAACGGCGACCTCATCGACGTCAACGTGTCGACCCAGACGATGACGGTGTGGCGCAACGGCAGGCTCGTCGTCGGGACGCACGTGTCGACGGGCAAGCCGAGCACGCCGACCGTGCTCGGTCGCTTCACCGTCTACTCGAAGCAGTCGGGGTGGGTGCACACGGACAACGGGAGCGTCTACTCACCGCTGTGGTTCCACGGGAACTACGGGGTGCACGGGTTCGGCTCCGTCCCGAGCTACCCGGCCAGTCACGGATGCGTGCGCGTCCCGGTCGGCACGATGGACGCGGTGTACGCGAACGCGTACGTCGGCATGCCCGTCTGGGTGCACACCTGACGCGGCTCGGGCTCAGGAGCGTGCACCGAGCACCGCGTCCGCGACCATCGCCCGGTGTGCAGCGGCGTCACCCCACGCGACGCTCAACGACCACGCCCGCTTCATCCACAGCTGGAGGTCGTGCTCGGCCGTGTAGCCGATCGCGCCGTGCACCTGGAGCGCGACGCGCGACGCGAGGCGAGCGGCGTCCGACGCGTACGCCTTCGCCATCGACGCGTGGACCGACCGGTCCCGGTCGCCGTGGTGCAACGAGTACGCGGCGCGGTAGACGACCGGCCGGGCGTACTCGAGCTTCAGCGCGGCGTTCGCGCAGTGGTGCTTGACGGCCTGGAACGAGCCGATCGGCACGCCGAACTGGTGCCGCTCCTTGGCGTACTCGACCGCGAAGTCGAGCAGCCGCGCGGCGACCCCGCACAGCTGCGCGGCCGCGGCGCTCGCACCACGATCGCGGACCGCCGCAAGCGCGTCCGCGCCCCCGATCTCCGTGACGGCGTCGGTGTCCCACTCGACGTCGGCCAGGCGGCGCAGCCCGTCGACCGACTCGACGTCGACAGCACGGAGGGAACGAGCGTCGACGAGGCCCAAGCGGTCACCGTCGCGGACGAGCAGCGCGTCGGCGTCGGCGCCGAATGCGACATCGTGCCCGCCGTCGAGCGCCACCGCGATGACCGCGTCGCCCGCCGCCGCCCGTTCGACGAGCGAGCCACCCTGCAGCACCGGGAGCGCGACGGAGGTCGTCTCGACGACCGGTCCCGGCATCGCGGCACGGCCGGTCTCCTCCAGGATCAGCACGAGGTCGAGCGGCCCGAGCCCGAGGCCGCCGGACGACTCGGCCGCGGTGAGGCCGACGACGCCCATCTCCGCGAGCTTGGACCACAGCGCGCGCCATCCGTCGTCGCGTGCCGTCGCCTGCGACCGCACGAAGGACGGCGGGCACTCGGCGGTGAGGAAGTCGCGCACGGTGTCGCGGAACGCGAGCTGGTCCTCGGTGAACGCGAAGCGCATCGCGCTACTTCCGCGGGAGGCCGAGGACGCGCTCGGCGATGACGTTGCGCTGGATCTCGTTCGTGCCCGCGTAGATCGGCCCGGCGAGGGAGAACAGGAACCCCTTCATCCACGCGGTGTCCGCGCGCTCGCCGTCGCGCTCCAGGAGTCGCAGCGCGGTCTCGTGCAGGTCGATGTCCATCTCCGACCAGAAGACCTTGTTGAGGCTCGACTCGGGACCGATCGCACCGCCGTCGGCGAGCCGCGTGACGGTCTGCAGCGTGTTGAGCCGGTACGCCTCGGCGTCCATCCACGCCCCGATCACCGCGTCGCGCAGCGTCGCGTCACCGTGGTCGCCGAGCTCCCGGTACAGCGAGACCAGGCGGCGAGCCTCGGCGCTGAACCGCCCGGGACTGCGCAGGCTCAGCCCGCGCTCCGAGCCCGTCGTCGCCATCGCGACGTTCCAGCCCTTGTGCACCTCCCCCAGCACGTCGTCGTCGGGGACGAAGACGTCGTCGAGGAACACCTCCGCGAACGCGGCGTCACCGTCGAGCACGTCGACGGGCCGGACGGTGACGCCCGGTGCGTCGAGCGGTACGAGGAAGTACGTGAGCCCGCGGTGGCGTTCCGCTTCGGGATCGCTGCGGAACAGTCCGAACAGGTGCGTGCAGAAGGCGCCGCGCGACGTCCAGGTCTTCTGACCGCTCAACCGCCACCCGTGTGCCGCCTCGTCGCGCACCGCACGGCTGGCGATGCCCGCGAGGTCGCTCCCCGCGTTCGGCTCCGACCATCCCTGAGCCCACACGTCCTCGACGGCCGCCATGCGCGGCAGGATCCGGTCGCGCTGCTCCTTCGTGCCGAACTCGAACACCGTCGGCGCGAGCAGGAAGATGCCGTTCTGCGCGACGCGTTGCGGCAGACCGGCCCGGTAGTACTCCTCCTCGAAGATCAGCCACTCGAAGAGGGTTGCGTCGCGTCCGCCGTACTCGCGCGGCCACGACACGACGGCCCAGCCGCCGTCGAACAGTCGCCGCTCCCAGTCGCGGTTGACCACGAACCCCTCGGCGGTGTTGCCCGAGGGCAACGGAGCGTGCGGCTTGTTGACCTCGAGCCAGGCGCGCGCCTCGGCGCGGAAGGCGGCCTCGGCGTCCGTGTCGTCCAGGTCGAACGGCGTCCCCGACATGACCCGCCGACCCTATCTGATCGACCGTCAGAGACCCCGAGACGCGCGCGCGGCGACGTCACGTCGCGGCGAGGCGGACCGGGACGCGGTGCGCGCCGCCGCCGTCGTGCCAGCGCAGGACGCAGTCGAGCGGCCCGTCGAGGTGCCCGTCGACCGCGAACCCGAATCGCGCGCCGGCAAGGAGGCTGCGCACCGGGAGCGGCTCCCATGCGAGCGGGTCCCCGTTCGCGTGCTCGACCATGACGTCGTGCGCGATCGCCGGGCCTTCGTTCACGAGCGCGACCTCGTGCGTCCCCGAAGCGGTACGCGCGAGCTCGACACGGACACGCGCGCGTTCACGCTCCGCGCCGCTCTCGCTGCGGCGTCCTTCCTCGAGATCGAGCAGCCGGTCGTTCAGGCGAGCGAGATGCGTGCCGAGCTGGGCCTGCTGGCGTGCGACGGCCTCGACCCGGGCCGCGAGCCGTCGGCGTGACCGTACGGCCACGGACGCGGTGACGAGCGCGACGACGGCGACCGCGAGGCCGGCCACACCGATGACGAGCATTCAGAGGCGCTCGATGATCGTGACGTTCGCCATGCCACCGCCCTCGCACATCGTCTGCAGGCCGTAACGCCCGCCGGTGCGCTCGAGCTCGTTGAGGAGCGTCGTCATCAGGCGTGCGCCGGTCGCGCCCAACGGGTGACCGAGCGCGATTGCGCCACCGTTGACGTTGACCTTGGCGAGGTCGAACCCCGTCTCCTTCTGCCACGCGAGCACGACGGACGCGAACGCCTCGTTGATCTCGACGAGGTCGATGTCGTCGGGCGTCAGCCCGGTCCTGTCGAGCGCGTAGCGCGTGGCCGGGATCGGGCCGGTGAGCATGATGACGGGGTCGTCGCCACGCACGCTGATGTGGTGGACGCGCGCCCGGGGCGTCAAGCCGTGCGTCTTCACCGCCCGCTCCGACGCGACGAGCATGGCGACGCCGGCGTCGGAGATCTGGCTCGACACCGCCGCGGTCAGGCGGCCGCCGTCGACGAGCGTCGGGAGCTTGGCCATCTTCTCCAATGACGTGTCGCGCCGCGGTCCCTCGTCGGCCGCGACACCCTCGAGCGGGACGATCTCACGGTCGAAGCGACCCTCGTCGATCGCGCGGATCGCGCGTTGGTGACTCTCCAGCGCGAAGCGCTCCATGTCCTCGCGTGAGATGTCCCACCGCTCCGCGATCATCTCCGCGCCGCGGAACTGCGAGATCTCCTGGTCGCCGTAGCGCTTCAGCCAGCCCTTCGACGTGGTGAACGGATCCGGGAACCCGTACTGCTGGCCGGCCAGCATCGCGGCGGTGATCGGGATCGCGCTCATGTTCTGCACGCCGCCCGCGACGACGAGATCGTTCGTCCCGCTCATGACGGCCTGCGCGGCGAAGTGCACGGCCTGCTGCGACGATCCGCACTGCCGGTCGATCGTCGTGCCAGGCACGGCTTCCGGCATCCCGGCCGTGAGCCAGCACGTACGCGCGATGCAGCCGGCCTGGGGGCCGATCGAGTCGACGTTGCCGAAGATGACGTCCTCGACCGCGGCCGGATCGATGCCCGTGCGGTCGACCAGCGCGGTGATCGGGTGCGCACCGAGGTCGGCCGGATGGACCTGCGACAGCCCGCCGCCGCGCCGCCCGACCGGCGTGCGGACCGCGTCGACGATGTAGGCCTCGGCCATGACGGAACCTCCGAGCTGGGGGATCTCAGCTTACGGGACGGTCTTCGCCGGTCCGGCGGTCGGCGAGGAACGGGAACCGCTCGCGTGTCGCGCGGACGATCTCGGGATCGACGTCCGCGAGGACGAGCGTCTCACCGCCGGCCGCGAACGCCAGCACCTCGCCGAGCGGGTCGATCACACACGAGTCACCCGCGTAGGTGAGCCGCCCGCCGGTCCCGACCCGGTTCACGCCGAGGACGTACGCCTGGTTCTCGATCGCGCGTGCACGCAGCAGCACCTGCCAGTGCAGCCGGCGGCTCTCGGGCCAGTTCGCGACCACGACGTAGAGATCGGTGCGCGCCGCGAGGTCCCACAGCTCGTCGGCGAACCGGAGGTCGTAGCAGACGAACGGGCTGAGCGCGACGCCCTCGACCGCGACCGTGACGCGCGCGGAGCCCGCCGAGTAGTGCTCGTGCTCCCCCGAGTACGTGAACGGGTGGATCTTGTCGTAGCGGAGCACCACGCCGTCCGGGCCCGCGAGCACGAACGTGTTGTACGGGCGGTCGACGCCCGGTACACATTCGGCGATCGAACCGCACACGTAGACGTCGTTCACGCGCGCCTGCTCGCGGAGGAACCGAGAGCTCGGCCCGTCGCGCGGCTCCGCGATGCGCGACGCGTCCATCGAGAAGCCCGTCGCGAACATCTCCGTCAGCGCGACCAGTCGCGCGCCGGCCGATGCGGCCGCGGCGATCATCGGCGCGAGCCGTCCGTAGTTCGCGTCGCGGTCCTCCCACACGATGTCGTGCTGGATCGCCGCGACGCGCACGACGCGTCAGCCCTTGACGTACGAGAGCTTCTCGGAGATGCGCCCGTCACGCGCGCGCATCACGTCCACACCGCGAACGTGGCCGTCGCCCCAGTCGTATCGCCAGGTCTGCACGATGCGGTCGCCCGCCACGAAGCAGTCCTCGGTGTCGAAGCGCGCGCGCACGTCGTCGAAGATCGCCTTCCACGCGCTCCTCACCGCATCACGTCCTTCGTGACGGACGCCGTCCGGTGACGGGCCGGTGCTCTCGAACACGCAGTCGTCGGTGACCAGTGCAAGGGCGGCGTCGAGATCGTGGTCGTTCCACGCCTTCCCGAACGCCTCGGTGAGCTGCAGCAGATCACGTTCCGACATGGGGAACCTCCACCGGCTCGCGAACCTCGCGGGGATCCCAGTATTCACGCCACCGCGCGATCCGGCCATCGCCGTCGATGCGGGCGATGCTCATGCCGTGCCACTCGAAGCGGGCGCCGTCGTCGCGACGGCGGACGGAGATCGTCCACTCGGCGAGGACGGCGTCGCCGGCGACGGCGAGCTCGTGGAACGTGAACGCCTCGGGTACCGCCCATGCGAACGACCGGCGGACGATCTCGGCGTACGGCTCGATTCCGCGCACGGGCTCGGCCCGGCCCGGCATCGTGATCTCGAGGTCCGGCGCGAAGAGGTCCAGGTACGCGTCGACGTCCTGCGCGAGCCACGCGTCACGGCGCCGGTCGAACAGCTGCCGCGCGCGCTCGAGCGTCAGGTCCATCAGGCGAGCGCGTCGTAGACGGCGGCGACGAGCGTCTCCGTGCGTCGGTCACCGGTCAGACCGAGCTGCATCTGGTTCATGACGTACGCGAACGCGAGCTCGTTGTCGGGATCCGCGAACGCGAGCGATCCTCCCGCGCCCGGATGCCCGAACGCGCCGGGACCAGCCGCGGGCGACAGCATCGGCGGGAGCGAGAACCCCAGCCCGAACCGGGTCGGGATGCCGAGGATCACGTCCTCGCCGTCCGACTCCACCCGCGACGCGCGCGCGACCGTGTCGCCGTCGAGGATCCGGACGCCGCCGACGTCACCGATGCACGCCGCGTACAGCTTGGCGAGCGCGGGTGCGGTCGCGACGCCGTTCGACGACGGCATCTCGGCCGCGTGCAACGCGCGTGTGTTCCACATGTCGTCGTAGCGGAACAGATTCGACGGGCCGCCCATCGCACCGGCCCGCAGCGGATCGTCCTTCATGAACGCCTCGAACAGCTCGCGCGCGTGCTCGTCCTGGAGCTCCAGCGGCGGCAGGAGACGCGCGATGCGCGCCTCGACGGTCTCCGGAAGACCGATCCAGAGATCGAGGTGCAGCGGCGCCGCGAGCTCGCGCGCGACGAACGCGCCGATCGACATGCCCGTCACGCGCCGGACGACCTCGCCCAGCAGCCAACCGTACGAACGCACGTGGTAGCCGTGTGCCGTCCCCGGCTCCCAGACGGGTTCTTGCGCGGCGATCGCGTCGACGACCGGGTCCCACGCGAGCACGTCGTCGAGCGTCAGATCCGCGGTGACGTGCGCGAGCCCGGCGCGGTGCGACAGCAGCCACCGCAGCGGGATCCCACCCTTCCCGTTGGCCGCGAACTCCGGCCAGTACGTCGCGACGGACGCGTCGAGGTCGAGGACGCCCCGCTGCACGAGCAGGTTGACCGCGATCGCGGTGACACCCTTCGTCGTCGAGAACACGACGCACGGCGTGTCGTGCTCCCACGGTCGTCCGTCGGTGGTGTCCGCGACCCCGCCGCAGACGTCGACGACGGGCCGGCCCCCCACCCAGACGCAGCACGCGGCGCCGACGTCGCCGTGTCGCTCGAAGTTCCGCGCGAACGCGGTGCGGACCGCGTCGAACCGGGGATCGACGGTGCCGTGGACGTCGACCGGCGGAGCCATGCGCGCTCAGGACGCGCCGAGACGCTTCAGCGTCGACTCGGCCTCGTCGACGATGCGCTGCACGAGCTGCGCGACCGTCGGCAGGTCGTCGATGACACCGACGACCTGACCGCTCGACATCACGCCGAGATCGGGCCGCCCGTCGACCATCGCGGCCTTCAGGAGCATCGGCGTGTTGGCCGCCATGACGACCTGGCTCCAGGAGAGCTCCTGGGCGCGCTTCATCGCGAGCCCTTCCTGCACGATGTCGCGCCACGGCGTGCCGGACAGCTTCTTGAACTCGAGCGCGTTCCGGATCGCGCGGGGCAGGCTCGTCACCGGTCCGGTGTGCTCGAGTCGCTCGACGAGCTCGCTGCGGAGGACCCGGTGCGGGACACCATCGACCTGCGTCGTGACCACCGTGTCCGTGACCGCCTTGCCGAGGTAGATCTGCTTCACGTCGTCGGGGACGGTGCTGTCGCGCGTCAGCAGGAAGCGCGTCCCCATCGCGATGCCGCTCGCGCCGTAGGCGAGTGCGGCGACGAGACCGCGCCCGTCGAAGAACCCGCCCGCCGCGATGACGGGGATGTCGACCGTGTCGACGACCTGCGGCAGGAGCAACGTCGTCGGAACGGGACCGGTGTGACCGCCGCCCTCACCACCCTGGACGACGACCGCGTCGACGCCCCACTGCGCGACCTTCTCGGCGTGACGCTTCGCGCCGATCGACGGGACGACGACGACACCGGCGTCCTTGAGGCGCGCGATGAGGTCCTGCTTCGGCGCGAGCGCGAACGACGCGACCTTCACCTGCTCGCGGATCAGGAGGTCGATGCGCTCCCGCGCGTCGGGCGCGTCCGCCCGCAGGTTGACGCCGAACGGCTTCGAGGTGCGCTGCTTCGTCTCGGTGATGGCGTCGCGCAGCTGTGCGAAGTCCATCGTCCCCGACGCGAGGATGCCGAGGCCGCCTGCGTTCGACGTCGCCGCCGCCAGGCGCGGCCCCGCGACCCAGCCCATGCCCGTCTGCACGATCGGGTGCTCGATCCCGAACAGCTCGCAGATGCGGGTGCGCAGCGTCGGGTGCGTCATGGCACCAGCGTTCGTGCGTCGTTCGTCGTCGTAGAGCGACGTTCAGCGACGCATGAACGTCTCGGGGTCACGCCTTCACCTCGGTGTCGCGGAGGTTGTCGGGGTCGAGGACGTCGCGGATGAGGTGGAGCTCCTCGTCGGTCGGGAGACGCGTCTCGGGGACGTCGTCGGGGATCACCAGCTCGAACCCCGTGCTCTGGACGAGGTCGTCGACGGGCACGCCCGGGTGCACCGACCGCAACCGCATCGAGTGATCGGGCGTCTCGAAGTCGAACACGCCCTTGTTCGACACGACGCGGCGGATCTCGTGGAACTCGCTCGCGGTCGGTCCCGCCGCGGCGGCCCGGTCGTAGCCGACGCCCGACACGCAGTCGACGCTCTCGACGAACACGCGCGTCGTGTGGTTCGGGACCCAGTAGCTCGTCGGGTGGTTCACCGTGTTCCCGGGCGCGCCACGCACACCGAGGAGCTGCGCCTTCGGCTTCTGCCACGGGCCGATGCACGCGATGTTCTGGTTGCCGTAGCGGTCGACCTGCGTCGCGCCCATCATCACGTGCCGCTTCCCGGACCAGACGACGTCGAACACGTTGCGGAACGGCATCCACCCCTCGACGTGCTTCGGCGCGTCGGCGGCGGTGGGGCCGACGGGCAGGGGCTCCGCGAGGAGCAGCGCGTCGCCGTCCGTGTAGACCAGGTCGGGCTCGAACGTCGACGCAGCGAGCCGTACCGCGATCATCGGCACGGTGCCGATCGGGCTCGCGAGGATCTCGCCGTCACCCCGCCAGACGTCGGCACACGCGACCACGCACACCTCGGCGATCGTCGGCGCAGTCGACCCGCCGCTCACTCCGCGACTCCGATCACACGGCGGTAGTCGGCTTCGGGGATGTCGACGTACTTCGCCCGGAAGGCGGCCCACGCGTCGGGATCCTTCGCGGTGGCGGCGTACTCGCGCTGCACGGCTTCGTCGCGCTCGTAGTCCGGGATGCAGTGCGTGAAGTGCGCGCCGTACGGCGCCTCGATCACGCCGTCGGTCATCATGCGGTTGATCTTCAACGTCTGCTCCGACCCCTCCTTCAGGAAGTCGTCGGTGTCGACGACGCGCTCGCAGCTCATGAACCGGCGCTTCGCCGCCATGCAGAACAGATCGTCGAAGTACCAGTCGGGCCCGAGGTACTGACCGTTCCCTCGCGCGTCGGCACGGTTGGCGTGGATGATCGCGACGTCGAGCGACAGAGCCGGCATCGCCACGTACACGTCGCCGTCCTCGTAGGGCGACTCGACGGTCCTCAGCTCGGGGTTGACCTCCATGATCGCGGACCCGATGCCGGCGCGGCAGGGGAGGAACGACACGCGCATCGCAGCGGCGCGCAGCCCCCACTGCAACATGCCCTCGTCGAGCTCCATAGCGGCGATGGTCCCTTCCTCACGGGCACGACGGAAGTGCGGCTCCAGCGGGATCGAGTCGAGCGACACGAACCCGTAGACGACCTTGCGCGCCTGGCCCGTCGTGCACAGCATCCCGACGTCGGGACCGCCGTACGAGACGATCGTCAGGTCGCGTAGGTCCGAGCGCAGGATCTCGCGCACGATCGACATGGGCTTGCGGCGCGACCCCCAACCGCCGATGCCGATCGTCATCCCGTCGCGCAGCTCGCCGACGACGTCGGCCTCGGTCATCCGCTTGTCGGTCATGCTCAACGCGTCGCGATGATGCAGCTGCCGTGGCCGAAGAGGCCTTGGTTGATCGCGAGGCCGACGCGGGCGCCGTCCACCTGACGCTCGCCCGCCGTCCCGCGCAGCTGCCACGTCAGCTCGCACAGCTGCGCGATCGCCTGCGCGGGGATCGCCTCGCCGAAGCATGCGAGCCCGCCGCTCGGGTTGACGGGAATGCGGCCACCGAGCTCGGTGTCGCCGCTGCGGAGCAGCTTCTCGGCCTCGCCCGTCTCGCAGAGCCCGATGTTCTCGTACCAGTCGAGCTCGAGAGCGGTCGACAGGTCGTACACCTCGGCGAAGCTCAGGTCCTCGGGGCCGACGCCCGCCTGCTCGTACGCGCTCACCGCGATCGAGTCGCGGTACGACCGCTCGGGCGGCGCGACCGCCGCCGCGGAGTCCGTGCCGATGTCGGGCATGTCGAGATACGTGTTCGGGTACCGCGGCGTGATCGTCGAGATCCCGGAGACGCGAACGGGCGCGTCGAGACCGCGCGCCCGGGCGTACTCGGTGCTCGCGAGCACGACCGCCGCGGCGCCGTCGCTGGTCGCGCAGATGTCGACGAGGCGCAAGGGATCGGCGACGACGGGCGACTTCGCGATGTCCTCGGCGGTGAACTCCTTGCGGTACCTCGCGTTCGGGTTGTGGAGCCCGTGGCGGCTGTTCTTGATCTTCACACGCGCGAAGTCGTCGAGCGTCGCGCCGTGCACGTCCATGCGGCGGCGCGCGTACAACCCGAAGTACGTCGGGTTCGTCGCGCCGAGGACGCGGAACCGGAGCCAATCGGGGTCCTGCCAGCGCTCGCCCGGCGCGGGACCGAAGAAGCCCTGGGGTGCGGTGTCGGCACCCACGACGAGCGCGACGTCGCAGAACCCGGCCAGGATCTGCGCACGCGCCGCCTGCAATGCCATCGCGCCCGACGCGCACGCTCCGTACGCGCTCGAGACAGGAACACCGGTCCAGCCGAGCGCCTGCGCAAAGGTCGAACCCGCGACGTAGCCCGGGTAGCCGTTGCGCATCGTGTCGGCGCCGGCGAGGAACTGCACGTCGTCGAGGGCGACCTGCGCGTCGGCGAGCGCGGCACGCGCCGCGACGACGCCGTACTCGACGAAGCGACGTCCCCACTTGCCCCACGGGTGCATGCCCGCACCGAGGACGACGACCTCACGCTCGCTGCTCGCACTCACGTCACCGGCCTCCACTTCCAGACCGTGTGCGTCGCGTCGTCGGTGTCGTAGAACGGCTCGACGACGACCTCGACCTGGTCGCCCACGTGCAGCTCGCTCGGCCGCGCACCACGCGCGAGGTGGCCGAGGACGATCATCCGCTCCTCGGGCAGCTCGACCGCGACGACCGTGTACGGCTCGAACGGCTCACGGGCGGGATACGGCGGCGGCGGCGCGTACTCGTTCGTCGTGAACGACCACACCTTCCCGCGCCGGCTGAGTGGCACGTCGTCGAGGTCGCTGCTCCCGCAGCGCGGGTTGCGGCATGCGAACGTCTCCTTCGGAAAGAAGTACGAGCCGCACGCGCGGCAGCGCGTCCCGATCAGGTGCGGGCCCAGCGCGTCCTCCCCGAACCAGCCCTCGACCTCGGGAACCTGCGGCTTCGGGCTCACGTCCGGTCCCGTCCGACGTCGGCGTCGCGCTTGTCGACGAACGCCTGGCGCAGCTCGTCGGAGTCTCCCCACAGGTTGAGCTCGAACGTGAAGCCCTGCTCGAAGCGGTAGCTGCGCTTGACGTCGACGGGGTCGATCGCGTTGAGCGACTCCTTGGCGCGCCGGATGACGAGCGGGCTCTTCTTCGCGATCACGCCGGCGACCTCCCTCGCCGCGTCCATCAGCTGTTCGCGCGGCACGACCCGCTCGACCGTGCCGAACGCGAGGAGCTCCTGCGCGGTGACCATCGACCCGGTGAAGAACAGCGCGCGCATCTTGTGCTGGGGGACGAGCCGGCTGAGATGCGTCGCCGCGCCGAGCGCGCCCCGGTCCACCTCGGGCAGCCCGAACGTCGCGTCGTCGGACGCGACGACGATGTCCGCGTTGCCCGCGATGCCGATGCCGCCGCCGAGGCAGAAGCCGTGCACCGCCGCGATCACCGGGACCTCGCAGTCGTACACGGCGGCGAACGTCTCCCAGCAGCCGCGGTTCACACCGATGAGCGACTCGTGCGTCGGGTCGGCGGCCAGCTCCTTGATGTCGACGCCGGCCTGGAAGCCCTTGATGGACGGGTCCGCGGCGACGATCAGCGCGTGGACCGACGGGTCGTGACCGAGCGTGCGGATGGTGTCGGCGAGCTCGAACCATCCCGCGACCGGCAGCGCGTTGACCGGTGGGTTGGCGATCACGACCTCGCCGACGTGGTCGCGCACCTCCGAGCGGATCATCGTCGTGAGGCTATCCGACGCACCGTCAGATCCGCCGGGCCGGTGCTAGAACGACGCGCCATGCCGACCGCGCGTCCCGATCCGCTCGACTTCACCGGGAAGGTCGTGATCGTCACCGGCGGGTGTCGGGGCGTCGGTGCGGGGATCTCACGCCGGTTCCTGGAGGCGGGCGCGCACGTCGTCGTGTGCTGCAGGCACGAGCCCGAGCAGCTACCGGTGGGCGGCGGCCGTCCCGCGTCGTTCGTCGCGGCAGACGTGCGCGACCCCGATCAGGTCGACGGCGTGGTCGCCTTCACGATGGAGCAGCACGGTCGCATCGACGTGCTCGTCAACAACGCGGGCGGTGCGCCGCCCGCCGACTCGTCGACCGCGTCGCCGAAGTTCACGACGTCGATCATCACGCTGAACCTCATCGCGCCGCTCGTCTTCGCGCAGCGCGTCAACGCGGTGATGCAGGCGCAGGAGAGCGGCGGATGCATCGTCAACATCGGCAGCGTGAGCGGCATCCGCCCGTCGCCGAACAGCGCCGCGTACGGCGCTGCGAAGGCCGGGCTCGTCAACCTGACGCAAACGCTCGCGGTCGAGTGGGCCCCGAAGGTGCGCGTCAACTGCCTGACCGCGGGGCTCATCCGCACCGAGCAGGCCCACCTCTTCTACGGCGACGAGGAGGGCATCGCCGCGGTCGGCCGGACGATCCCGGTCGGCCGGATGGCGGACCCCGACGACATCGCCGACGTGTGCCTGTTCCTCGCGTCGCCGCTCGCCCGCTACGTCACCGGCGAGAACCTCGTCGTCCACGGCGGCGGCGAGAAGCCCGCCTACATGGACGCCAGCAACGCGTGACGACCCAGCATTCCGTGAACCGTCAGACACACATTGTGTGGCTGACGCTTCACAGAACGATCGGGTGCGCGGTCACGGGTGCTGGCTGCTGACGGAGACGATCTCGCCCGTCATGTACGACGAGTACTCGCTGGCGAGGAAGACGATCACGTTGCCGACCTCCCACGGCTCGGCCGAGCGCCCGAACATCTCTTGGCGCTCGAGCTCGCCGAGTGTCTCCTCGCTGATGACCTTCGACAGGAACGGGTGCATCGCCAGGCTCGGCGACACCGCGTTGACGCGCACGCCGTACGGTGCCGACTCCACGGCCGCGGTCCTCGTGAGCGCCATGACGCCGGCCTTGGCCGCCGCGTAGTGCGCCTGGCCGACCTGCGCCCGCCAGCCGAGCACCGACGCGTTGTTCACGATGACGCCCGAGCGCGCCGACTGCATGAGGCGCAGCGCGGCGCGCGTGCAACGGAACGTGCCGTTGAGCGTCACGTCGAGCACCGCGCTCCACTGCTCGTCGGTCATGTCGACGATGTTCTCGGTGCCTCCGAGCCCCGCGTTGTTGACGAGGACATCGATGCGCCCGTGCGCGGCGACTGTCGCCGCGAACATCGCCTGGACGGAGCTCTCGTCGGTCACGTCGCACGGCAGCGCGAGCGGGCGGATGCCCATGATGTGCCCGAGCTGCTCGGCCGCCTCCTCGAGCCGCCGCTCGTGCTTGTCGCTGACGACGACCGTCGCGCCCTCCTCGACGCAGCGCTTCGCGGTCGCGAAGCCGATGCCGGTCCCGGCCGCCGCGGTGATCAGCACGACCTTCCCGTCGAGGAGGTGGTGACCTTCGGGGTACGGCGGGACACTCGGGACTGTCACGTCTTCACCACCTTCGGTTCGGGCGGTAGGCCGAGCGCGCGCTCGCCGATCTGGTTGCGCTGGATCTGGTTCGACCCGCCGTAGATCGTGTCGGCGCGCGTCCACAGGAACAGCCGTTGCGCGTCGCTGATCGGGTAGCGCTCGCCGGTCACGCCCGCCGCGCCCGCGACCATCCCGTCGGCACCGAGGACGTCGACCGCGAGCTCACCGAGACGGCGGTGCACGCTCGCCCAGTACAGCTTCGTGATCATCCCCTCGCGGCTGAGCGCGTTGTCCTCCATGCGCGCGAGCGTGCGGAGCGCGTTCAGCCGCATGATCTCGAGCTCGCTCCACGAGCGTGCCAGCGCCTGCCGGACGACGGGATCGCGCGCGCGCCCGTTCGCCCGCGCGCTCGCGATGATGCGGTCGAGCTCGCTCTTGAAGTTGAGCTGCTGTCCCAGCGTCGACACGCCGCGCTCGAACGCGAGCGTTCCCATCGCGACGCGCCAGCCACCGTTCACCTCGCCGACGACGTTCTCCGCGGCGGTACGCGCGCCGTCGAAGAAGACCTCGTTGAACTCGGACGTCCCGGTGATCTGGACGATGGGCCGGATCTCGATCCCGGGCTGGCGCATCGGCACGAGCAGGTACGACAGGCCGCGATGACGCGGCAGCTCGCGATCGGTCCGGCAGACGACGAAGCACCAGTCGGCCCACTGCGCGAGCGAGGTCCACACCTTCTGCCCGGACACGACCCACTCGTCGCCGTCGCGCTCGGCCCGCGTCTGCACGTTCGCGAGATCGGAACCGGCGTTCGGCTCGGAGTACCCCTGGCACCACAGCTCGGTCGCGTTCACGATCCCGGGCAGGAACCGACGCTGCTGCTCGGCCGTCCCGAACGCGATGAGCGTCGGACCGAGCAGCCCCTCACCGACGATGCCGACGCGCGCCGGGGCACGCGAGCGCGCGTACTCCTCGTGGTAGATGACCTGCTGCGCCAGGCTCAGCCCGCGACCACCGTGCTCCTTCGGGAAGCCGACGCAGTTCCACCCGTTCGCGGCGAGATGGCGCTCCCACGCGAGGCGGCCCTCGAAGCGCTCGTGCTCGGCGCCGGGACCGCCCGCGCCGCGCAGCTCGGCGAACTCGCCGACGAGGTTGGCCTCCAACCAGTTGCGGATCTCGGCGCGGAACGCCTCGTCGTCCAGCGTGCCCGCCATGACGGAACGTCAGGCGTTGGGCTTCTCGCCCGACGCCGCCGCCTGCCGCATCGCCTCGAGCCGGTCGATCATCGCCATGCGCTCCTGACCGACCGTCGAGTCGAGGCGTGCCGCGATCTCCTCGGGGGTCCAGCGGCCGTCCTTGTACATGGCGCGCAGCTCACGGGGCTGGTTCCACACCGCGATCTTCCCGCCGACCGCCGTGTACACCTGGCCGGTGATGTGCCGAGCGGAGTCGGACAGGAGGTACGCGACGATGGGCGCGACGTCCTCGGGCTCGCCGTTCTCCGCGAGCTCCATCGGCACGTTCGCGGACATGCGCGTGCGCGCGATCGGCGCGATGCAGTTGGCCGTGACGTTGTAGCGGTACATGCCGACGGCCGCGCTGCGCACGAGCGACACGATGCCGCCCTTCGCCGCGCTGTAGTTCGCCTGCGCCACGCTGCCTGCGTACGCGCCGGACGTGAACCCGATGAGCGTGCCGGACTGCTGCTGCTTCATGCGCGCGGCCGCGGCGCGGAAGACCGTGAAGGTGCCCTTCAGGTGCGTCTCGACGACCGGGTCGAACTCGTCCTCGCTCATGTTGAAGAGCATCCGCTCGCGCAGGATGCCCGCGACGCAGACGACGCCGTCGATGCTGCCCCAGTTGTCGACGGCGGTCTGCACGATCCGCTCGCCGCCCTCCATCCGCGTGACGCTGTCGGCGACCGCGACCGCGCTGCCACCGGCGTCGGTGATCTCCTTGACGACGGCGTCGGCGACCTCGCTGGTCGGGTCCTCGCCGGCCATGCCGACGCCGTAGTCGGCGACGACGACGTTGGCGCCCTCCGCCGCGCACAGCAGCGCAACTGCGCGGCCGATGCCCCGTCCCGCGCCCGTGACCGCGATCGACTTGCCCTTCAGGAATTCGGCCACGCTGAAGCCCTCGCTCGCTCGTACGTCGTTGTGGGTGCCGGAGCCGCGGAAGTTAGCACCGCGCTTTCGCCGCTCCCGAGGCGGCGCCGGACGTGCCGACGGCTCGCGGCTACGTTCGGTCCGTGGCCCGGGTCGCGGTGCTCGACGACTACCAACGCGCGGCCGCCGTCATGGCCGACTGGTCGTCACTCCCGCGGGGAACGGACGTCGAGTTCTTCCACGACCACGTCGCCGACGTCGACGACCTTGCCGCGCGGCTCGCACCGTTCGACGTCGTCGTCGCGATGCGCGAGCGGACCGCGTTCGGTCGCGACCTGCTCGAGCGCCTGCCCGGTCTGCGGCTGCTCGTCACGACGGGACCGTTCAACGCGGCGATCGACGTCCGCGCGGCGGCCACGCGCGGCGTCCTGGTGTGCGGCACGGGCGGCACGATCGCGCCGACGGCCGAGCTCACCTGGGGCCTGATCCTCGCGGCCCTCCGCCACATCCCGACGGAGGACGCTGCTATCCGGGCGGGCGCGTGGCAACGGACCGTCGGGTCGAGCGTGCGCGGCAGGACGCTCGCGGTGCTCGGACTCGGCCGTCTGGGCGCGCTCGTCGCGCGCGTCGGCGACGCGTTCGGGATGGATGTCATCGCCTGGAGCCAGAACCTCACGGACGAGCGTTGCGCCCAGGTCCGTGGCGTCACGCGCGTCGACAAGGACGAGCTGTTCGCGCGCGCCGACGTGCTCTCGATCCATCTCGTGCTGAGCGACCGGACCCGTGGTCTGGTCGGCGCGCGCGAGCTCGCGATGATGCGACCGAGCGCGTTGCTCGTGAACACGTCGCGCGGCCCGATCGTGGACGAGCGTGCACTGATCGACGCGCTGCGCGACGGCACGATCGCGACCGCGGCGCTCGACGTGTTCGACGAGGAGCCGCTCCCGCCGGATCATCCGCTCCGCACGATGGTGAACGTCGTCCTGACCCCGCACCTCGGCTACGTCACCGACGACACGTACAGGATCTTCTACGGCGACGCGGTCGAGGACATCGCTGCGTTCCTCGCCGGGTCGCCGATCCGCGTCATCGAGGCCGCGCCGTGAAGACGGGAATCTGCCCGGTCTGCGGGACGGACCTCACCACGTGGGAGCGCTGCAGCGCGTGCCACACGGAGTCGACCGCGTTCCCGTGGCCGCGCGACATCCCACTCCACGCCGAGGAGCTCGAGTACGACCTCGCGAACCTGGACCCGATCCGGCGCGCCGCGCTGACCGACGCGCTCCGCGACGCGGGGATCGCGTACCGGTGGGAGGCGGGCCCGCTGCTCGTCGTCCCTGCCGCGGAGGAAGCGCGGGTCGACGACGCGCTGGAGGAGGCGGGTTCGATCGCCGACGACGACCTCGCGCTCGAACCGGCCGACGCCGAGGACGGGGACGGCGACGACGAGGCCGCGATGGAGGCGCTGTCGCGTCTGCACGACGTCGCGGACCGCCTCGCGCACCGACCCGACAACGAGAACGTCGCGCGCGACCTCGTCACTGCGGCGGAGGCCGTCCGTTCCTACGCTGCCCCCTGGGGTTTCGATGCCGGGACGTGGCAGCGGATCGTCGACTCCGCGGGTCGGCTCGAGACGCTGCTGGCCGAGGTCGCGCCCGTCGGCGACGTGCTCGACGCGGCCGAGCAGCTGCGTGACCTGGTCCGCGACCACGTCTGAGCGCGCGGCGCCGTACGCTCTCGGGATGGCGCGCATCGACATCCCGCACGGTGATGGTGGCGACGCCGCGATGGTGTGGTCGCTGCGGCCCGAGATGGGCAGCGCGATCGGCCAGCTCGTCGACGCTGCGTACAAGAAGAGCAGGCTCCCGGCGCGTGAGCGCGAAGCGGCCCGGATGCGCGTCGCGCAGCTCAACGACTGCCCGATCTGACTCAACTTCCGTGCTGCATCGTTGGTGCAGCAAGGCGTCGACGAGGCCCTGTACGACCACGTCGCCGAGTACCACGATCACGACGCGTACACCGAGCGGGAGAAGCTCGCGATCGAGTACGCCGAGCGGTTCGTGCTCGACCACCTCGCGATCGACGACGCCTTCTTCGCGCGGCTGCGATCCGCCTTCGCCGACGACGAGGTCCTCGACCTGACGATCTGCATCGCGACGTTCCTCGCGCTGGGCCGTCTGCTGCAGGTTCTCCAGATCGACGATCCGAGCCGGCGGGCCTGACGCTCCGAGGGACTCGTCAGCGCGTCACGAGCGCGGCGTGGTCGTCGAGCACGCGCAGCACCGTGTCCGCGCCGGCCGACGGGACGCGCAGGACGACCTCGTCGATCCCCAGCGACGCGTAGTACTCGAGCTTCCCGGGATCCGGGAGCACGCCGAACGGCACGACGCGCAACGTCGCCGGATCGCGCCCCGCGCGCTCGGCGGCGCGGTGGAGGTCGGGAAGCGCGGCGCGGATGCCGGAACCGCCGATGGGGATCCAGCCGTCGCCGTACTCGGCGACGTGCGCGAAGAGCTTGGCACCGGGCGCCCCACCGACGAGCACCGGTGGACCGGGCCGTTGGACGGGCTTCGGCCACGACCAGCTCGGCTCGAAGCGCACGAACTCGCCGTCGAACGACGCGACGTCGTCACGCCACAGGCGCTGCATCGCGAGCACGTGCTCGCGGACACGGGCGCGGCGACGCGACACGTCGATGCCGTGGTCCTCCATCTCCTCACGGTTCCAGCCGAACCCGACGCCGAGCACGAAGCGGCCGCCCGAGAGCCGGTCGAGCGTGGCGACCGCCTTCGCCGTCACGATCGGCTCGTGCTGCGCGATGACGGCGATGCCCGTGCCGAGGACCAGACGCGTCGTCACCGTCGCGGCGGCGGCGAGCGCGACGAACGGGTCGAGCGTCCGCTTGTACTCCTCGCGCAGCTCGGCGTCGCCCGTCGGCGGCGGTGTGCGCCGACTCGTCGGGATGTGGGTGTGCTCGGGGATGTACAGCGACGAGAAGCCCCGCTCCTCGCACGCGCGCGCGAGCTCGACGGGCCCCATCGACAGGTCGGTCATGAACATGGTGATCCCGTGGCGCACGACGGGCGACCGTAGTGCGACCCGCCGACGCGACGCGCCGCCCGCGTAAGCTCCGGCCGTAAGCTCCGGCGGATGCGGGCCGTCCGCAACACCGAGCACGGGATCACGGTCGTCGACGTCGACGAGCCGTCCGGAGGTGGCGTGCGCGTGCGCGTCGATGCCGCGGGCATCTGCGGCTCGGACCTCGCGCTCACGCGGCTCGGTCCGATGCCGGTCACGCTCGGGCACGAGAACGCGGGGACGTTGCCGGACGGCACCGCGGTCGCGGTCGATCCGAGCGCGCCGTGCGGTGCGTGCGACCAGTGCCACGCGGGACGCGGGCACCTCTGCCGGACGGGAAGCTCCAGAGCGCTCGGCGTGGCGCGTGACGGTGGCATGGCCGAGTGGCTCGAGGTGTCACCTCGTGGGGTCGTCGCGCTACCGGCTGGTGTGTCGACGGGCGACGCGTGCCTCGTCGAGCCGCTCGCGGTGGCCGTGCACGGCCTCCGGCTCGCGGACGTCGACGGTGGCACGCGCGTCGCGGTCGTCGGCGCGGGCAGCATCGGTCTCCTCGCTGCCGCGGCCGCGCGCGCGACGGGCTGCGAGGTCGGGCTCGTCGCGCGGCACGAACGGCAGCGGCAGGCCGGCGAGGCGCTGGATGCGACGCCGGCCGAGGGCGAGTACGACGTCGTGGTCGACGCGGCCGGGACCGAGAACGCGCTCGCGTCCGTCGCGCGCCTCTGCCGGCCGGGCGCGACCGTCGTCGAGCTGTGCACGCACTGGGGGCTCGTGCCCGTCCCCGGCATCCCGGCCCTGATGAAGGAGCTGCGGTTCGTGTGGTCGTACACGTACGGCGACCACGCCGGCGGCCGGGACGTCGAGGCCGCGGCCGCGCTGCTCGCGCGCGAGCCGTCGATCGCGCCGACGATCATCACCCACCGCTTCCCGCTCGAGGACGCGCGCGAGGCGTTCCGTGTCGCGGCGGACCGCGCGTCCGGGGCGATCAAGGTCGTGCTCGAACCGAACAGCTGAGGACGTGAATCACATGGAGCTGCACGAGGCGCTGTACACGACCCGCGCGATGCGTCGTGTGAAGCCGGATCCGATCCCGCTCGACGTCCAGGCGCGCATCCTCGACGCGGCGATCCGCGCGCCGAGCGGCGGCAACACCCAGGACTGGCGGTTCCTCCTGGTCGACGACCCCGGCGTGAAGGCGAAGCTCGCGCCGCTGTACCACGACAGCATCGACCAGCTCTGGAAGACGATCTACGCGCAGCGGATCGCGGACGCGCGCGCGAACCCCGACGACCCCGAGTCGGCGCAGACCCTGCGCGTCGTGCGGTCGGCGCAACACCTCGCCGACCACTTCGCGGAGACGCCCTTGTTCCTGTTCGGGTTCGTGCGCCTCGATCCGACCGGTGGCTCGATCTTCCCCGCGATCTGGAGCGCGCAGCTCGCGGCGCGCGCGGAGGGGATCGGCACGTCGCTCACGTCGATCCTCGGCGTGTTCCACCGGGACGAGACGCTGGAGATCCTCGGCGTACCGGCCGACGAGGGCTGGGTGATGGCGTGCTGCGTGTCGTTCGGGTACCCGACCGGCCGGTGGGGTGTCGCGCCGCGACGCCCGGTTCACGAGGTGTCGTTCCGGAACCGGTGGGGCACCGACGTCGGCTTCGAGGTGCGCGAGCCGTTGTGGCCGGCTGAGCGAGCGAGCCGGTAGGCGAGCGGGAGCGTGGCCCAGCGGCCCGGCGCCGAAGGCACCAAGAGCGGCGACAACGCGGACTGAGCGCGCTCGCTCACCCGCGCCGGCCGGGCGCGCCCGCGGTCGAGCCACCGTCGAGCACGAACTCCGAGCCCGTCGAGAAGCTCGACTCGTCCGACGCGAGGAACAGCGCCATCGCGGCGACCTCGTCGACGGTGCCGATGCGGCCGAGCGGCAGGTAGCTGTACGCGGTGCTCGGGTCGCGGTCGCCGAACACGCCCGTCCGGACCATCGCGGTGTCGACGCCGCCGGGGTGGATCGAGTTGACCCGGATGCCGTAGCGACCGAGCTCGACGGCGGCCACCTTCGTCATCCCGCGCACCGCGAACTTCGACGCCGTGTACGCGACGAGGCCGGCGTTCCCGACGAGTCCCGCGACGGACGCGGTGTTCACGATCGACCCGCCGCCCGAAGCTCGCATGGCGGGGACCGCAGCGCGCATGCCGAGGAAGCACCCGACCTGGTTGACCCGGATGACGTCGAGGTACTCGTCGAGTGGATGGTCCTCGATGACGTGATGGCGCAGGATCCCGGCGTTGTTCACGAGGACGTCGAGCGAACCGAACGCCCGCGTCGTCGCGTCGACGACCGTCGTCCACTCCGTCTCGTCCCCGACGTCGAGGTGCTCGTAGCGGGCGTCGTCGCCGATGTCACGCGCGACACGCGCGCCGTCGTCGTCGAGGACGTCTGCGAGGACGACACGCGCTCCTTCGCGCGCGAACAGTCGCGCCTCGGCCTCGCCCTGCCCGCGTGCCGCGCCCGTGATCAACGCGACCTTGCCGTCGAGCCGTCCCATCGTCACCCTTTCCGTCGAGCACGTAACGTGCCCATCATGCGCAAGATCGTCGCGGCCCTGCAGGCGCCTCCCGACGACACCACGTGGGCGTCGGCTCCCGGCGTACACCGCGCGTCGCTCCACACGCCGTATCCCGACGCGCCCGCCGAGCAGCCGGACGAAGTTGCCGCGATCGCGATGGTGTGGACGGAGGACTCGACGGACGCAGCCGGCGCGCTCCCGGTCGTCCGCGACGCGCTCGCGGCGTACGCGGTCGACGAGCGTGTGCAGTGGGACTACGAGCGCGACTGGCCCGACGGCACTTCGTCGCCCGGTGTGAAGCGGGTGTCGTTCGTGCGACGGGTGCCTGCGATCGACCACGACGAGTTCGCGCGGCATTGGAGCGAGCAGCACGCACCGCTGGCGCGCGTGCACCATCCGGGCATCTGGCGGTACGTGCAGAACGTCGTCGTCGAGCCGTTGACCGACCGGACGCCGGAGCTCGACGGCGTCGCGGAGCTGCACTTCCGCACCTA
Source organism: Acidimicrobiia bacterium (assembly GCA_035651955.1). Classification (NCBI taxonomy): domain Bacteria; kingdom Bacillati; phylum Actinomycetota; class Acidimicrobiia; species Acidimicrobiia bacterium. Next base: position 143,527 of record DASRES010000069.1, on the reverse strand, counting down.
CGCCGACCTGCAGCACCGGATGTACGACTCCGACGAGGGCAAGGAGATCATCCGAGCGGACGTGCGTCGCTTCCTCGACGCGCCCGCGGGCTGGCGCATGCTCGCCGTCGAGCGGATCGTGCGCAGTTGAGCGGCGTACGATCCGCCGGCACATGACGCTGCCGCCCGATCCCCGGTCCGTCTACATCACCGACGATCCGTCCGAGGACACGCCACGCGCGCGCAAGCACGCGCTCGTGCGCGAGACGAAGCGCGTCATCGACCACGTCGCGCTCCTCGACGTGCACAGCATCGACGACGGCGAGCTCGTCGCGCTGATCGAGCAGGCGCGCGCGCTGGCCGACCGGCTCGAGGCGCTGCCGCGCTTCCACGGTCTCGCCGACCTGCCCGCGCCCGACAGCGCGCTGCTGGAGCGCAGTGGCATCAGCGGCCGGTCGAACCCGCTTGCACCACCGCTGCAGATGTGGATGGACGAGCGGGGCGTGACGCACGGCGAGGCGTGGTACTCGATGGCGTACGAGGGACCGGTGCGGTGCCTGCACGGCGGGTTCGTCGCCGCGGCATTCGACGAGCTCCTCGGCTTCGCGCAGACGGCGTCCGGGATCGCCGGGTACACCGGGACGCTGACGATCCGTATGCGCCGCCCGACCCCGCTGCTCGAGACGATCCGTTACGAAGCCCGCGTCGAACGTGTGGAGGGCCGCAAGATCTTCTGCACGGCGGAGTCGTTCCACGACGACGTCCTGCTGTGCGAGGCCGAGATCGTCATGATCACCCCCGCCGACGGCTCCCGCCCGCGGTAGAACCCCAAAGATGCGGCACTCACGTACGCAATCCGTACGTGAGTGCCGCATGTCGTTGCTGTCGTACCCCGGTGGTGAGATCTCCGCATGCGGAGGGACGTGGACTCCGCGATCGCACGCCTCGCGGGTAGGCAGTACGGCGTGTTCTCGTACGGTCAGGTGCTCGAGTCCGCCGCCGGGCTCCGACTCTCGATCGGATCCGCCCAGGCGCTCGTTCGACGACGGTCCCGTGCCGGACGGTGGGAACGGGTCGCGCCCGCCGTGTACCGGCTGCCGGGATACCCGCGCTCCTGGGAGCAGGACCTGACGGTCGCGCTGCTCGATGCCGGCGACGACGCGGTCGTGTCTCACCGCGCGGCCGCGCTGTTGTGGGGATTGGACGGCGTACGGGGTCGACCCGTCGAGGTGACCGTCCCTCGTGCACGGCGGCGGTTCAGGAACGCGATCGTCCACGAGACGCGGCCCTACGCGGCGAACGAGGTGGACGTCCGGCGCGACATCCCGGTCACGTCGGTCGGGATGACGCTCGTGCAGCTCGGTGCGGTCGTCCCGGAGGCGATCGTGGAGCGCGCATACGAGTCGGCTCGGCGTGCCGGTCTGGTCGAGGACGACGACCTCATCAAGCTCCTCGAGTGCCGCCGAGCAGGAGTCGACGTGATCAAACGCGTCCTCGCGCGACGCGGCCCGAGGACGGTTCCGACGGAGAGCGCGCTCGAAGCTCGATTCGCGCAGCTCGTGCGAAAGGCGGGCGTTCCCGACCCAGTCAGGCAGTACCAAGGCGCCGGGTACCGGATCGACTTCGCCTGGCCCGCGCAACGGGTCGCCGTGGAGCTCGACGGTGTCGCATTCCACGACGGCCGCGCCGCGCAACTGCGTGATCGCGTCCGACAGAACCGCGTCGTGCTCGACGGCTGGCGCGTCCTGCGGTTCACCTGGCACGACGTCACGCGCCGCCCCGAGCACGTCACCGTGGCGCTCCGCCGGTCGCTCGGCATGGAGATGCGGCACTGACGTACGCAATCCGTACGTCAGTGCCGCATCTTCACGAGCGCGCGGGGCGCCAGAAGGGGACGGCGAGGCCTTCCTCGGCTTCGACCATGTAGACCTCGACCGGCATCCCGATGCGCACGTCCCCCGGCGCGACGCCGGTGACGTTGCCCATCATCATCGGGCCTTCCTCGAGCTCGACGATCGCGACGACGTACGGCAGCTCGTCACGGAACGGCGTCGCGTAGTTCTGGTGGATGACGGTGTACGTGTGCACGGTGCCGCGTCCAGACGCCGCCTCCCACTCGGGATCCGCGCCACATTCGGTGCACACCGCGCGCGGGTACCACTGACGGTTGCCGCACGACGGGCATCGCTGGATGAGCAGGTCGCCCTGCGCCGCCGCCTCCCAGTAGTGCGAGGACACCCCATCCTTCGCGGGCGTCGGCCGCTCCCACTCCTGGCCGCGCACGACTTCCGCGTTCGTCGAGCTGGTCATGGATGCTCCTTGCCCAGGATCGCGGCGCCGATCGCGCTCAACCACCCGCCGGACCCACACGCGATCGCGACGTTGCAGTCGGGGACCTGCACCTCGCCGGCCTGGCCGCGCAGCTGACGTACCGCCTCGACGATGAGGAAGATGCCGCGCATCCCCGGATGGCACGACGACAGACCGCCGCCGTCGGTGTTCAGCGGGAGCCGGCCGCCGCGCTTGAGGTTGCCCTCCGCCGCGAACGACCCGCCCTCGCCCTTCTTGCAAAACCCGAGGTCCTCGAGGAGGAGCAGGACCGTGATGGTGAAGCTGTCGTAGAACATCGCCATGTCGACGTCGTCGGGGGTCAACCCGGCGCGTTCGAACGCGATCGGCCCGCACGTCGCCGCGGCGGTCGTCGTGTAGTCGGGCATCTGCGAGATGTTCCAGTGCGTCTGCGCGCCCGCGGCGCCGAGCACGTAGACGGGCGGCTGGCGCAGGTCACGCGCGCGCTCCGCCGTCGTCATCACGAACGCGCCGCCGCCGTCGGTGATCGCGCAGCAGTCGAGCTTGTGCAGCGGCTCCGCGATCATGCGGGAGCTCACGACGTCGTCGACCGTGATCGGATCGCGGTACATCGCGTTCGGGTTGTGCGTCGCGTACTCGCGCACGCCGACCGCGATCTCGGCGAGCTGCTCGGACGTCGTCCCGTACTCGTGCATGTGGCGGCGCGCCGCCATCGCGTATGCGCCGACGAGCGAGTTGCCATACGGCGCCTCGTACTGGATCGGGCCGCCGATGCGCTGCCTGCCGCGCGCGAAGCCGCCGGTGCCGAGCGTGCGACCCATGCGCGAGAGCTGGTCGGAGCCGTACGTGACGAGGATCGTGTCGCACAGGCCCTCGCGGATCGCCGCCGCGCCGTGCTGCACGTGGAACTCGAAGCTCGAGCCACCCGTCATGGTGCCGTCGATGTAGCGGTGGTCGATGCGGAGGTACTCGGCCATCGTGACGGGGTCGTCGATCATCATCCCGCCACCGCCGCCGGCGTTGATGTAGCCGTCGATCTCGGACTTCGGCACGCCGCAGTCGTCGAGCGCGCGCTGCATCGCGAGGCAGTGGTGCTGCACGCCGTCGAGATGCGGCGCGCGGGGGTAGTCGGACAGGCCGATGCCGACGATCACCGGAGTACGGTCCATCGCCGAAGTGAAACAGACCCTCCGCGTACCTGACAAACGCGTCACACGCGTGAGCGCCGTGTTGGCAGAACAGAACGTGTTCTAACCTCGGACGCCATGGAGTACAACCTCGCCGACCTGTTCGAGCACGCCGTCGACCACTTCGGCGACCGCGAGTACGTCGTCGCGGAGGGCAAGCGACGCACCTACGCCGAGATGGAGGAGCGCGCCAACCGGCTGGCGCACCACCTGCTCGCCCAGGGCGTGGAGCCCGGCGACCACGTCGGCATCTACGCGTACAACTGCGTCGAGTGGGTGGAGACGCTCTGGGCGGTCTTCAAGATCCGCGCGGTCTGGATCAACATCAACTACCGCTACGTCGAGGACGAGCTGCGCTACATCTTCGACAACGCGGACCTCGTCGCGCTCGTGCACGCGCGCGAGTTCGCACCGCGCATCGCGGCCGTGCGCGACACCCTGCCGCAGCTCCGTCACTCGATCGTGATCGAGGACGGGACCGACGTGCCGCTCGAGGGGCTCGACTCCGTGGACTACGAGGAGGCATTGGCGGCCGCCTCACCCGAGCGGGACTTCGGCCCGCGCAGTCCCGACGACCGCTACATCCTCTACACGGGCGGCACGACGGGAATGCCGAAGGGCGTCGTGTGGCGGCAGGAGGACGTGTTCTTCGCGCTCGGCGGCGGCATCGACCCGGTGACGAACACGCGGATCGACCGGCCCGAGGCAATGGTCGAGAAGGGCCTCGCCAACCCGATGCAGATGACGATGATGCCGATCGCGCCGCTCATGCACGGCGCGTCCCAGTGGAGCGTCATGGGTGGTGGCGTCGTCGGCAACCGCGTCGTGCTCATGGCGAAGTTCGACCCGAAGCGCGTCTTCGAGCTCGTCGAGCAGGAGCGCGTCACCGCGATCATGATCACCGGTGACGCGATGGCACGCCCGATGCTCGAGGCGCTCGACGAGGTCGGCCCCGACACGTACGACCTCTCCTCGTGGATCGCGCTGAGCAGCACCGCGGCGCTCTTCTCGCCCTCCGTGAAGGAGGACTTCATGCGCCGCTTCCCGAACCTCATCGTCACGGAGGCGATCGGCGCGTCGGAGAGCGGCTCGAACGGCTACACGATGATCCAGGCGGGCAAGACCGCGATGAAGGGCGGCCCGACCGTCACCGCGATCCGCGACACCGTCGTGCTCGACGACGACCTGAACCCGATCGAGCCTGGCTCCGGGAAGGTCGGCAAGCTCGCGCGCAAGGGCAACATCCCGATCGAGTACTACAAGGATCCCGAGAAGAGCGCGGCGACGTTCGTGACCGCACCCGACGGGACGCGCTACTCGATCCCGGGTGACTTCGCGACGATCGAGGCGGACGGGACGATCACGTTGCTCGGTCGCGGGTCGGTGTCCATCAACTCGGGCGGGGAGAAGATCTTCCCCGAGGAGGTCGAGGGTGCGGTGAAGTCCCACCCCGACGTATACGACGTCGTCGTCGTCGGCGTGCCGGACGAGCGGTGGGGCTCGCGCGTCTGCGCGGTCGTCGAGCCGAGGCCGGGGACGACGCCGACGCTCGAGGACGTCCAGACGCACTGCCGGACCAGGATCGCCGGCTACAAGGTCCCGCGCGAGCTGCACCTCGTCGAGAAGATCGAGCGCTCGCCCAGCGGGAAGCCCGACTACCGGTGGGCGAAGGACATCGCGAGCTCGGCCGCCGCGAGCGCATCCGCGCGTTAGGAAGCGCCATCCCCCGAACGCCCCGAGCTGTTGGCGCAGCAGCGGCGAGCGTCCCGAAGGGCGGCAGCGGGCATCCCGGCGCCGAGCGAGCGCGACCATCAAAGTGGCAAGCCGATGCCGGCGCTGTGGCCGCCGTCGACGACGAACTCGGCGCCCGTGCAGAAGCTCGACTCGTCGGACGCGAGGAAGAGCGCGAGCGACGCGACGTCCTCGGGCTGACCCACGCGTTGCGCGGGGAGCCGCCGGGTCGGGAAGCGCTCGACCGCGCCCTCGATCATCGGGGTGTCGATCACGCCGGGATGGATGGAGTTCACGCGGATCCCGAGGGGGCCGAGCTCCAACGCGGCGACCTTCGTCATCCCGCGCACCGCGAACTTCGACGCGACGTAGCCGACCGCGCCGGGTTGGCCGTTCATCCCTGCGAGCGACGAGACGTTCACGATCGACCCGGCATGGTGCTGCGTCATCACGGGCGCGACCGCGCGCATCCCGAGGAACACGCCGATCTGGTTCACCTCGATCAGCGACCGGTAGTCCTCGAGCGTCGTGGATACGAGCGGCGTCCCCGAGCGGTAGATCGCCGCGTTGTTGACGAGCACGTCGATGCGCTCGAAGCGGTCGACGGCCTGCTCGACGGCGGCGACCCAGCTGGTCTCGTCGGCGACGTCGAGCGACAGTGCATGCGCCCGATCGCCGATCTCGCCGGCGACGTGGCGCGCGTCGTCGAAGCGGACGTCGCACAGGACGACGAACGCGCCCTCGGCTGCGAACAGCCGCGCCTCGGCGGCGCCCTGCCCGCGTGCCGCACCCGTCACGACCGCGACCTTGCCGTCCAACCGACCCACTGCGACGTCCTCCATTTACCCTTTGCGCGTGAATACCGTCCCCGGCGACGATCGGTTCAGACACCGCAGCCGTAAGACGTCCGAGCTCGTCGCCCGCGAGATCGTGCGCGACATCGTCGAGCAGCATCTCACGCCGGGCGAGATGCTCCCGAGCGAGCAGGCGATGCTCGAGCGCTACCGCGTCGGACGGCCCGCGCTGCGTGAGGCCCTGCGGGTGCTCGAGGTGCACGGCCTCCTGCGCATGAAGCCCGGACCGGGCGGCGGTCCCGTCGTCGGGACGGTCACGGCGTCCGCGTTCGGGGAGATGGCGAGCCTGTTCTTCCGCCTGTCGGGGACGACGTACCGGGAGCTCATCGAGGCGCGTCTCGAGCTCGAGCCAATGGCCGCGCGTCTGGCCGCGGTCCGTCGCAACGAAGCCGGTCTCGCGCGCCTGCGCGACGTGCTCGCGGCCGAGGAGGAGGCCGACGTCGACGACGACGTCGCCTACACGCGCCTCGCGACACGGTTCCACGCCGCGATCGGTGGCGCATCGGGGAACCGCGTCGTCGACCTCCTGGGGAACGGGTTGCTCGAGCTCTACGAGGAACGCCTCCGCGTCCCGCTCACCCCGCGGGCGCAACGGCGCGACGTGTGGGCCGCGCACCGCGCGATCGTCGACGCGATCGCGGCCGGCGACGGCGCGCGCGCCGAGGCGCTCACCCGCGCGTCGCTCGACGTCGCCCTGCACCGTCTCGACGAGCTCCTGCCCGAGGTGCTCGACCAGGTCATCGACTGGGCGTGACCAGCCGGGTTGCCCCGGCCGGCGGATTCAGATACAACAAATATCGGAATAGCCGCCCGCCTCGCCTCCGGAGGTCCCCGACGTGCAGTTCTCGATGATCTTCGAGGCCCAGATGGCGCACCCGACCGCCGAGCGCGAGCGCGAGGTGCTGCAGAGCTGCGTCGAGCAGGCCGTGTTCGCCGAGTCGATGGGCTTCGACCGGGTCTGGGCCGTCGAGCACCACGCGTTGCGCTGGTACGCGCACATGAGCGCGCCCGAGATCTTCCTGACCTGGGTCGCGGCGCGCACGTCACGCATCCGGATCGGTCACGGCGTGGTCTGCATGCCGTTCAACTACAACCATCCCGTCCGCGTCGGTGAGCGGGCCGCGATGCTCGACACCCTCTCCGGGGGACGCCTCGACCTCGGCGCAGGACGCGGCGCGACGTTGCAGGAGATGTCGCTGTGCGGCGTCGATCCGGAGCGCACGTACGAGGAGGTTGAGGAAGCGCTGCGGATGATCGGCCACATGTGGCAACAGGACACGTTCGAGTGGCACGGCAAGCTGCTGACCGTTGAACCGATCGCGAACCGGGGTCCCCACTACGTGCTGCCGCGACCGCTGCAACGCCCGCATCCGCCGCTGTTCCTCGCGTGCACGAAGCGCGACACCGTCGCGCTTGCGGCCGAGTACGGCATCGGCGCGCTCGTCCTCGGGTTCGCCGGCGTCGAGGAGGTCGCGGGTCTGCACAAGATCTACCGCGACGCGATCGCGACGCGTACCGGCGAGCGGTTCGTGTCGACGGTCGTCAACGACCACTTCTCGGCCCTCTGCCCGACGATCGTCCTCGACGACGGCGACGAGGCGCTGCGCGTCGGTGCGCGCGGTCAGCGGTTCTTCGCGGAGGCGATCGCGCACTGGTACGGCGGCGGTCCCGCGCCCGCGGAAGACACCGAGGACGAGGACAACGTCGCCGCGATCACGCGCGAACGGGAGGAGATCGTCGCGAAGCTGCACGAGGCCAACATCCCGGTGAGCCCGAACACGACGGCGACGTTCAACATCGATCATGCGTACGGCACGGCCGCCCGCGCGATCGCGTACGTCGAGCAGCTGCAGGAAGCAGGCGCCGACGAGATCATGTGCCTCGTGCAGATGGGGACCGTCCCGCACGCGGCGTGCATGGAGACCATCCGCCAGTGGGGCGAGAAGGTCATCCCCCACTTCCGCGCGAAGCGGTCGTGAAGCGCGCGAGGGGTCCGGCCCGCGGTCACCGGACCCCTCGTCGCACGGTTACGCCGCGGGGCCGTACCCGGCCGACGGACCGCCCTGGCCACCGGCGGGACCGCCGTTCTGCGCACCGGCGGGACCGGCGCCGAAGCCGTTCTCGGTCGCCGTCACCTTGAAGCTCGAGTCGATCTTCAACGTGATCTCGGTGCCGTCGGCCTTGCGCATGTGCGCCTCGTACGGCGAACCGGCGGAGTCGGTCTCGACGCGGATGATCGTCGCTCCCGGCTCCGCGGCCGTCGCAGCCGCGCGCACCTTGTCGGCCGTCGTACCCGTCAGCAACGTCTCACCCGGACCGTGCGCGACGGTCGCCGGGTCGGGCGCCGTCGCAGCCGGCGCGTTCGCGTTGCTCCCGGACGACGACGACCCGGTGGTCGCGGCGTTCGCGATCCCCGCCGCACCGACCGCGATGCCGATCGCGGCCGCGCCGGTGAGGACCCACGTTCTCAGACGATGACGATCGAACGTCATGGGCTCTCCTCCGTTCGTGCAGCCCGGTCCATCCGGGCACGGTCACGATCCGACACGAACCTGGACGCGGCCTGGGAGCGCCATGAACATCGCCTGAGATCACGGGGACATGACGCGCGTTACCGTTCCGCGCATGCCGTTGCACCCAGCCGCGAAGCAGATGGTCGACCAGATGGCGTCGGTCGACGCGCCGAAGGTGTGGGAGGTCGAGATCACCGACCTCCGCGCCGGCGAGATGACGTTCGCGTCGATCGGCGCGGGCGAGCCCGTCGACGTGGAGGCCGTCGCGGACCAGGCGATACCCGGCCCGCACGGCGACATCCCCGTACGTGTCTACGCCCCTGAACCCGTCGGCGTCGGCGACCCGCTTCCCGTCGTGGTGTACCTCCACGGCGGCGGTTGGGTCTCGATGAGCATCCGCACGCACGACCTGATCTGCCGGCGGCTCGCGCGCGCCGCGGGCGCGCTCGTCGTCAGCGTGGAGTACCGGCTCGCACCGGAGCACCCGTATCCGGTCCCCCTCGACGACGCGTACGCGGCGGTCGCGTGGGTCGCGGAGCACGCGGCGGGGCTCGGCGGTGATCCCGACCGCGTCGCGGTCATGGGCGACAGCGCGGGCGGCAACCTCGCCGCTGCGGTCGCGCTGCGGGCGCGTGAGAGCGGTGGGCCGGCGCTCCGCGCGCAGGTGCTCGTGTATCCGGCGCTCGACCCGTCGTGCGCGAGCGCGTCGCACCGCGAGAACGGCGAGGGTTACGTGCTCGACGAGCCGAGCCTGCGCTGGTTCTGGGCCCAGTACCTCGGCCGCGACGGCAACGAGAAGGACGCGCTCGCTGCGCCCGCATGCGCGGACGACCTGCACGGGCTCCCGCCGGCGACGATCGTCACCGCGGAGTTCGACCCGCTGCGCGACGAGGGCGAGGAGTACGGCGCGCGATTGCGCGACGCAGGCGTCCCCGTGACCGTGCGTCGCTTCGACGGCATGATCCACGGCTTCCTCGGCATGCCCGCGATGTTCGACGAGGCCGACGCAGCGATGGACGTCGCCGCGTCCGCGCTGCGCGACGCGTTCTCGACGCCCTGAGCTCGGGCCGCTCGCCGTGTGACGGCTACAGGCGCTGGAGGATGCTCGCGGTCCCGAGCGAGCCGCCGCAGCACATCGAGATCAGCGCGAGCTCCGCGTCGCGTCGCTCGAGCTCGTGCAGCGCGGTCGTGACCAACCGCGCGCCCGTCGCGCCGACCGGGTGGCCAAGCGCGATCGCGCCGCCGTTCACGTTCACGCGGTCCATGTCGGGCTTGTGCACCTGCGCCCACGACAGCACCACCGCGGCGAACGCCTCGTTGACCTCGAAGATGTCGAAGTCGGCCATCGACATCCCGGAGCGGTCGAGGATCTTGCGGGTCGCGACGACGGGGCCGTCGAGCAGGTAGTACGGATCCGACCCGGTGACGAGCTGGTGCAGCAGACGCGCGCGCGGCTTCAGCCCGAGCTCCTGCGCCTTCTCCTCCGACATCCACAGCACCGCGGCCGCGCCGTCGGAGATCTGCGACGAGGTGCCCGCGGTGTGCTTGTAGCCCTCGACGACGGGCTTGAGCTTGGCCAGCCCTTCGAGCGTCGTCTCGCGCAGTCCCTGGTCCCGCTCGACGTGCAGCGTCTCACCGGTCGGGTTGCCGTCCTTGTCGACCTCGGGCGCGTCGATCGGGGCGACCTCGCGCTCGAAACGGCCCTCGTCCCAGGCGACCTTCGCCTTCTGCTGCGACCACAGGCCGAACTCGTCGAGATCCTGGCGGGTGATGCCGCGGTTGTCCGCGATGCGTTCCGCCGCGCCGAACTGACCGTTCGGCGGGTCGTCCCACGGGTAGTCCTCGGTCTTGTAGTGACCGGGGCCGTTGCGCACGTTCGCGCCGAGCGGCACACGACTCATCGCCTCGACACCGCACGCGATCCCGATGTCCATCCCACCCGCCGCGATGAGCCCTGCGACGAGGTGGTTCGCCTGCTGCGACGAGCCACACTGCGAGTCGACCGTCGTGCACGCGACCTCGGGATCGAGACCCGTGCTCAACCACGCGTTCCGGGTGACGTTCGAGCCCTGCTCGCCCGCCTGCGTCACGCAGCCGCCGATGATCTCCTGGACCATCGACGGGTCGATCCCGGCGCGCTCGATGACCTGGGTCTGCGCGTGCCGCAGGATCTCGACGGCCTTGAGGCCGGACAGCCAGCCGTTGCGACGGCCGATCGGCGTGCGGACGGCCTCGATGATGACGGGGGTGCCCATGGGCGTGCGCTCCTGCTCGCGTGATCGGCGCCGCCGGCGCGGCGGATGCGAGTGTACGGATCACCGTAGAATCCGTTCTACTTCGCGCCACTTCGCGCCGCTTCACGCTTCGTCGAGCAGGGGGAACGCGTGCCCGGACCGCTCTCGGGCGTCCGCATCGTCGAGATCGTCGGCCTCGGCCCCGGGCCGTTCTGCGGGATGCTCCTCGCCGACATGGGCGCCGAGGTCCTGCGCGTCGAGCGCCTCGACGAGGCGCGCGCCACCGACCGGTCGAAGCCCGCGACGAGCGCGATGAACCGCGGCAAGCGCTCGATCGCGCTCGACCTCAAGCGACCCGAGGGCGTCGGCGCGTTCCTCGCTCTCGTCGCACGCGCGGACGCGTGCTTCGAGGTGTTCCGGCCCGGCGTCGCCGAGCGACTCGGCATCGGTCCCGACGCCTGCCGCGCACGGAACGACCGTCTCGTCTACGGGCGGCTGACGGGCTACGGGCAGGACGGCCCACTCGCGGCGCGCGCCGGTCACGACATCGACTACCTCGCGGTCGCGGGGGCGCTCGAGCCGCTCGGCCGCGCCGATGACAAGCCGACCCCGCCGATCAACGTGCTCGCCGACTTCGCGGGCGGTGGGATGCTGCTCGCCTACGGGATCGCGTGCGCGCTGTGGGAGCGGGACCGGCCGGGCGGCTCGGGCCAGGGCCAGGTCGTCGACGCGGCGATGGTCGACGGCGCGGCGTTGATGCTCACACCGTTCTACGCCGGCCGCGCCTCGGGGTTCTGGGGGCCGCGCGGCACGAACTTCCTCGACACCGGCGCGCCGTTCTACGACACGTACGCGACCGCCGACGACAGGTTCGTCGCGATCGGCGCGATCGAGCCGCAGTTCTATGCGACGCTGCTCGACCGCCTGGGCCTCGCCGACGACGCAGACATGAAGGAGCAGTGGGACCGATCGCGCTGGCCCGTCCAGCGTGAGCGGTTCACGGAGCTGTTCCGCACGAGGACGCGCGACGAGTGGTGCGCGCTGCTCCAGGACGTCGACGCGTGCTTCGCGCCGGTGCTGGACCCGGTCGAGGCGCCGGGGTTCGCGCACAACGAGGCGCGCGCGACGTTCCTGTGTCTGCGCGACGTGCCGCAGCCCGCCCCCGGGCCCCGCTTCTCACGGACGCCCGCCGGGGTGCCAGCGCCGCCCGAGCACGCCGGGGAGCGGACCGACGAGACGCTCGTGTCGTGGGGGCTCGACCCCGACCAGGTCCGGGCGCTGCACGACGCGGACGTCCTGCTGTAACCGAGCGAGCCGGGAGGCGACGCGATGCCGATCCCCGAGCAACGGGACCTCGAGAAGGCACGGACCGTCATCGGCGAGTGGCTCGCCCGCAAGCTGGACGTGCCGAGCGTCGATGTCGGTCCCATCAGCGCGCCCGCGATGACGGGCTTCTCGAACGAGACGCTGCTCTTCGACGCGTCCTGGACCGGCCGCGACGGCGCGGCGCGCACGGAAGGTTTCGTCGTACGCGTGAAGCCGACGAGCTACCGCGTGTTCCTCGAGTCCGACTTCGAGCAGCAGTACCGCGTGCTGAAGACGCTCGGCGAGCGCACCGACGTCCCCGTCCCCCGCGTGCACTGGTACGAGGACGACGAGGCGGTGCTCGGCGCGCCGTTCTTCCTCATGAGCAAGGTCGACGGGACCGCCGCGACCGACAATCCGCCGTACACCGTCACCGGTGTCCTGTTCGACGCCACACCGGAGCAGCGCGGCCGGGCGATCCGCGCCGGGTTCGACGCGCTGGTTCGCATCCACCGTCTCGACTGGCGCGCGCTCGGCCTCGAGTTCCTCGACAAGCCGCAGTACGGGCCGACCGGTGTCGACCAACAGCTCCGCTACTACGAAGAGTCCTTCGCGTGGGCCGCGCGCGGGGAGCCGGACCGGTTCCCGGTGGCGAAGGCCGGGCTCGAGTGGCTGCGCGCGAACAAGCCGCCGTCCGGCGGTCCGGTCGCGCTGTGCTGGGGCGACGCGCGCGTGAGCAACCAGATGTTCGACCGCGACCTCCGCCTCGCCGCGGTGCTCGACTGGGAGATGGCGACCCTCGCCGATCCCGTCATGGATCTCGCCTGGTGGTTGTTCTGCGAACGCCACTTCACGGAAGGCATCGGGATCCCGCCGCTCGAAGGGTTCCCGCCCCGTTCCGAGCTCGTCGCGACCTGGGAGGACGCGCTCGGGCGGCGAGCGGAGCACCTCGAGTGGTACGAGCGCTTCGCGGGCCTGCGCTTCGCGGTGATCATGATGCGCATCGGGCAGATGCTCGTGGAGTTCGAGCTCATCCCACCGGACTCGACGATGGCGGTGAGCAGCATCCCGGCGCAGATGCTCGCCAAGGACCTCGGCCTTCCGCCGCCACCGCCGCTCGACATCGGGTTCGCGACGTGACGATGCCGAGTGGGATCGCGGTCGTCGACACGATGGTCGGGATCCCGCCCGAACCGGGTGACATGACGTGGCTCGGACACCTCCGTCCACTCCTGCGCGACGAGGAGTCGCTGTCGAGCTTCCGGTTCCCCGCGGAGTACATGTTCAAGAACCTTCCCGCGGCGCGCTTCGCCGACGACACCGTCGCCGCGGTTCTCACGGAGATGGACCGCTTCGGCGTCGAGCGGGCCATGATCACCGCGAGCTTCGGCAACGAGCGCGCGCTCGGTGCGCTGCGCAACCACCCCGACCGATTCTTCGCGAGCTTCGAGGTCGACCCGAACGCGGGGATGGACGGCGTCCGCGCGCTGCGGCGCGCCGTCGAGGAGCTGGGCGTGAAGGCCGCGAGCGCGTTCCCCGCGGGGACCTTCCCGCAGGTCCCCGCGGACGACGCCCGTTGGTACCCGCTGTACGCGGCTTGCATCGACCTCGGCATACCGATGTGCATGTGCCTCGGCGTGCCCGGTCCGCGCGTCCCCGCCGCGCCCCAGGACGTCATGCGCATCGACGAGATCTGCTACCGGTTCCCGGAGCTGACACTCGTCACGCGTCACGGCTGCGAGCCGTGGACCGCGCTGGCGGTGAAGCTCCTCCTGAAGTGGCCGAACCTCTACTACTCGACGAGCGCGTTCGCGCCGAAGCACTACCCGCGCGACATCGTCGAGTTCGCGAACACCCGCGGCGCGGACAAGGTGATCTACGCGGGCTACTTCCCGATGGGACTCTCGCTCGAGACGATCTTCACGCAGCTCGAGGACGTGCCGTTCCGCCACCACGTGTGGCCGAGGTTCCTCCGCGAGAACGCGCTGCGGGTGTTCGCGCTGACCTAGAAGACGCCGTCCGGCCAGTCCGCCGTCGGGCTCGACCGCCAGCGCGGCGCCCGGTGCTCCATGAACGCGACGACACCTTCGCGCGCGTCGTCGCGCCCCATGACGACGCGGTGCAGCTCCGTCTCGAGTCGCTCGACCCCGTCACGGTCGGGCGTCGGGCTCTGCCAGAGCAGCCGCTTGCTCAACGCGACCGAGAGCGGCGACGTGTTGACCGCGATGTCGCGCCCGAGCTCAACGGCCGCCGGGAGCACGTCCTCCGCGGGCAAGGCGCGGCTCGCGAGACCCAACGCGACCGCCTCCGAGCCGCGGACCTCGCGGCCCGTCAGCAGGAGCTCGGCCGCTGTCGCGAACCCCACCGCCCGCGGCACCGTCCAGTGCGAGTGCGCGTCGGGGATCACGCCCCGGCGGACGTGGACGAACGCGAGCCGCGCGTCCTGCGCGACGAACCGGATGTCGCACTGCATCGGGATCGTGAGCCCGATGCCGATCGCGTGCCCGTTGATCGCGGCGATGACGGGCTTGCGCACCTCCCACGCGGGCGGGCTGATCGGCGAGGCGGTGAACGGCCGCTCGGCGCGGTCCGCCGGCGCCCCGAAGGTGTCCGCACCGCGCTCGAAGTCCGCGCCCGCGCAGAACGCGCGGCCGGCACCCGTCACGACCACGGCGCGCACGTCGTCGTCGCGGTCGCAGCGTGCGTAGGCGCGCCCGAGCTCGTCGCCCATCCGTCCCGTGAACGCGTTCAGCCGATCGGGCCGGTCGAGCGTGACGACCGCGACGCCGTCGTGGACCTCGAAGCGGATGTCGCGGAACGTCTCGGTCACGGCCGTCGATCGTACGGATAGCCTGGGCCGCATGAGCGCACCTTCCGTCGGCACGCGCCTTCGCTGCGCGAAGTGCGGCACCGAGATCATCGTCGTCAAGGCGCCCACCGGCCCGCTGTCGTGCTGCGGCCAGGAGATGGGCTCGAGGGAGCAGGAGAACGCCGGTGCCCAATAGCCTCGGCAAGCGGTACACCTGCACCGAGTGCGAGGCCACGGCGCTGGTCACGAAGGCCGGCGACGGCACGCTCGAGTGCCACGGCAAGCCGATGGAGATCCTCCAGGCGAAGCCGCTGCCGTCGTCCGACTGACCGACGGAGCGCGATGGCGACGCTCCGGCTCGACGCCCGCCTGCTCGGCGGCGACGCCGGCCGCTGGACCGTCCGGTCGCTGCGCGACGAGCTCGGTGCACAGCCCTCGCTGGTGTGCATCGAGGGCGACGGCCTGCGCGACGCCGACGAACGGACGCGGCATGCCCTCCGCGAGCTTCCCGCGCTGACGATCGCGCTCACCGACGCGCGGGAGGTGCCCGTCGACGCCGTCGACCTGGTGACCGACGACGACCGGGATGTCCTCGCATGGTCGGCGGGCTTCGCGCGCGCCCCGGTGGCGGCGGTGTCGGCGGCGGTGCTGCTGCGCACGGCGCCCACGGAGACGTGGCCCGGGCTCGTCGCGGAATCGGCCGCGTACTCGATGTTGCAGTCGGGCCCCGAGCACCGGGCGTGGCTCGCCACTCGTTGCATCACACCCGCCGGCGACGCCGACACCCCGCGCGTCCGGCTCGAGGAACGCGACGGGGTCACCGGCGTCGTGCTGGCCCGCCCGTCGCGTCACAACGCGTTCGACCTCGCGATGCGCGACGCGCTCCACGAAGCGTTCACGACGCTCGCAGCGGGTGACGGCGCGGTCGTGTGGCGCGCCGACGGGCCGTCGTTCTGCTCCGGCGGGGACCTCGGCGAGTTCGGGACCGCGCCGGATCCCGCAACTGCGCACGTCGTCCGGCTGACGCGCTGCGTCGCGCGTGTCGTCGACGCGTTGCGCGACCGGCTCGTCGTCGCGCTGCACGGCGCATGCACCGGCGCCGGGATCGAGCTGCCGGCGTTCGCGTCACGCGTCGTCGCAGCAGACGACACGCGGATCGGCCTCCCGGAGCTCGGTCTGGGCCTCGTGCCGGGCGCGGGGGGGACTGTGTCGCTCCGAAGGCGCATCGGCAGCGCCCGCGTCCTGGAGCTGTTGCTCACGGGCGAGACGGTCGACGCGTCACGCGCGCTGGAATGGGGACTGGTGGACGAGGTGGTCCCGCGCGACATGCTGGTCGAGCGCGTGTACGCGCTCGCGAACGGAATGGAGCGTGCGTGAACCTGGCGATGGTGCTCGACATGGCAGCCGACGGTCTCGGCGACCGGATCGCGATCGGGTCGCGTGGCGACGGCGTGTCGTTCGACGCGCTGCGCCGCCTCGCGGCGCGCGTCCCTGCCCGTCTGACGGCCGCGAGCGCGTCGACGGTCGCGCTGACCGATCGCACCGGGCCGATCGTGCCGGTCGCGTTGTTCGGCGCCGCGTGGGCGGGCGCGAGCTACGCGCCGCTGAACTACCGGCTCCCGGATCACGCGCTGACGCAGCTCGTCGAGCGTGTCCGGCCCGCCGTCGTCGTCGACGAGACCGTCGCCAAGGAGTGGACCACCGACGACGGCGACGGCGACGCGGCCGCTTCGTTCCCTGAAGCGCCGGAGCGCCCCGCGATCCTGCTGTTCACGAGCGGCACGTCCGCGGCGCCGAAGGCCGCGGTGCTCCACCACGAGAACCTGCTGTCGTACATCTTCAACACGGTCGAGTTCGCGTCCGCCGACGAGGACGAGGCGGTCCTGCTCGCCGTGCCGCCCTTCCACGTCGCGGGCGTTGCCGCCGTGCTGAGCTCGACGTACGCAGGTCGTCGCATCGTCCCCCTGCCGAACTTCTCCGCCGAGGCGTGGCTGCGGACGGCACGCGAGGAGCGCGTCACGCACGCGTTCGTCGTGCCGACGATGCTCGCCCGCATCGTCTCCGCGATGGACGCCGATCCGGACGCGCGCGTGCCCACCTTGCGTCACCTCGCCTACGGCGGTGCGCGCATGCCCGCGCCGGTCCTGGAGCGCGCCCTCGCACTGCTTCCCGACACCGGGTTCGTGAACGCGTACGGACTCACCGAGACGAGCTCGACGATCGCTGTGCTCGGCCCGGACGACCACCGCAACGCGTTCGGAGCCGACGAGCGCGCGAGACGGCGGCTCGAGTCCGTCGGCCGGCCCGTGCCCGGGATCGAGGTCGTCGTGGCGGATCCGGATGGCAACGCGCTCGCGGTCGGTGAGCGTGGTGAGGTCCTCGTGCGCGGCGCGCAGGTCGGCGGCGGGTACGTCGACCAGCCGTCGCAGCTCGACGCCGACGGCTGGCTGCACACCGGCGACGTCGGATGGTTCGACGACGACGGCTACCTCTTCGTGTCGGGCCGCGCCGACGACGTCATCATCCGAGGCGGGGAGAACATCTCGCCGGCCGAGATCGAGGACGCGCTGCTGCGCCATCCCGCGGTCACGGGTGCCGCCGCCGTCGGGCTCCCCGACGTCGAGTGGGGCGAGCGGATCGGCGCGATGGTGACGCTTCGCCCCGACGCCGACGACGACGTCGACGCGATCGTCGTCTGGGCCCGCGAGACGCTCGGCTCGCTCAAGGCCCCGCAGGTGATCGTCGTGACCGACGAGCTCCCGACGACCGCGACGGGCAAGGTGCTGCGCCGCCAGGTCCGCGACGAGCTCGCGGGCTAAGGCGAGCGGCTGCGAAGACATGACGACCGGGCGCCTTCCGGCGCACGGTCGTCGTCACAACCCGGTGAAGCTGCCGCCGTCGCAGACGATCGTCTGCGCGGTGACGTAGCCGGCGTCGTCCGACGCGAGGAACGCGACGACACCGCCGACGTCGCGCTCGGCGTCGCCGACGCGGCCGAGTGGCGTGCGCGCCTCGAGCCGGCCCTTCAGCTCCGGGGTGAGCTCGAACGCGCGCGCGAGCGCGGGCGTCTCCGCGACCGGTGCGATGCAGTTCACCGTGATCCCGTACCGACCCCACTCGCGCGCCAGGCTCTTCGACATCGCACGTTGCGCGGCCTTCACCGGCGCGTACAGCGGGATGTTCGCGCTCCCCTCGACGCCCGCCGGGGAGGTGACGAGGACCAACCGGCCGCGCGCGCCCGCATCCCGCAGGTGCGGGAACGCGAGCTGCGCGCAGTAGAACGAGCCCCAGACGGCGGTCCTCGAGCTCTGCTCCCAGAGCTCGGCGCCGACGTCCTCCAAGCGGTGCGCGATGCCACCGGCGTACGCGTTGTGGACCATGACGTGCAGCGCGCCGAACCGCCGGACGGTCGCGTCGACGCACCGCTCGACGTCGTCGCGGCGTGTCACGTCCGTCACGATGCACTCGGCCTCGCCTCCGCGCTCCGAGATCTCCCGCGCGACGGGATCGCCGGTCTCCGCGCGCCGTGCCGCGATCACGACGCGCGCGCCACGGGCCGCGAGCGCGAGCGCGATGCCCCGACCGACCCCTTGCCCGGCGCCCGTCACGATCGCGACGCGACCGTCGAGCGTCACGGCGCCATCCACACACCGCCGTCGGCACAGACGGTCACGCCCGTCACGAAGTGCGCGGCGTCCGACGCGAGGAACGTGACCACCGGCCCCAGGTCGTCACGCGCGTCGCCGGGGCCGCCGAGGGCGGGGGCCGCGAGCGACACCGCGCCCGCGGCAGTTCCCGCCACCGCGAGCTCGGGCGCGGGCGCGACGCAGTTCACGGTGATGCCGTACGGACCCCACTGGCGTGCCGCCGACTTCGCGAGCAGTCGCTGGCCCTCGACGTACGCGGTGAGCGGGACCAAGCCCGGCGCGCCCGACATCGACAGTGTCGGCGACACGAACACGAACCGGCCGCGACCACGTTCGCGCATCGCGGGGAACGCACCCTGCAGCAGCGCCAGGGTCGTGCGCATCCCGCGCTCCCAGACGGTTTCCCAACGCTCGTCGGTCACCTCTTCGAACGCGAGCAGTTCCGCGGCGCCGGGCGGCAGCGCGGCGTGGACGACGACGTCGACGTCCGCGCCCAGCTCGTCGCGCGCCGTGGCGAAGACGTTGTCGACGGGGTCGAGATGGCTACCGCGCACCGCGACGGTCGCGCCCGCGTCGGCGAGCGCGCGGGCGAGCCCGTCCCCGATGGGGCGGTCGACGCCGGTGACGAGCGCGGCGAGCCCCGCGAGCTCCCGACCGTCAGCCGTCAAGGCTGCACGACTGGTCGAGCTTCAGGACCTGCGTGAGGCGGCCGAACGCGAGGTAGTCGCCGATGACGATCGTGAGGTCGAGGATCTCGGCGTCGCTGAAGTGCTCGCGGAGCGTCACGAAGAACTCGTCGTCGAGGTCGAGGTGGTCGAGCGCGAACCGCTCGGCGTACTCGATGGCGAGCTTCTCACGAGCCGTGTAGTCGTCACGCTCGTGCGCGTCCGCGACGTGCGCATACATCTCCTCGGTGACCCCGTGTCGCGCCAACGACGCGACGCGCCAGCCCAGTCATATCGGGCAGTCGTTGATCTGCGCGATCCGCATCCGCACGCATTCGCGTTCGCGGGGCGGCAGGATGCTCTTGTTGTGCACGGCGTCCGTCAGCGCGTTCAGGGCCGCGGACATCTCCGGTTGCAGCGACCACACTCGGACGATCTCGGGGTCGTCCCCGTCGGGGATGCGGATCCGCGCCACGCGCCTATTCCACCCGTTGGAACCCGAGCTGCGCCAGAACGTCCTCCGTGTGCGCGCCGAGCGCCGGCCCGCGACCGGGCGACGGTCGCGCGCGCGGTGGCGCGACCTCGACGGGTACGTGGGCGACCGCAGCGTCCGATCGTCCGCCCGCGAGCACGGCGGAGACGGCATCACGAAGCGAGACGTCGACGAGCGCGCCCCGGCCGTCCGAGAGACAGGCGAGTGCGGCGACTGCGCCGTGGAGCCCGGCGACGGGATCGCCGAAGGCATCGGCACAGATCATCGGCACGCCGTCGTCACCGGCGAGGAGCGCGCACGCGCCCCCCGCGGCTGCGGCGTCGTCACCGAACGCGACGCGGTCGCGCCAGTCGCCGCCACGCCCGTACCCGGTGAACGAGACCCACACGGTGCCGCGCGCGACGAGCGCGCCGACGTCGACGCCGGCCTGTTCCATCACGCGCGGGCGCGAGCTCTCGACGACGACGTCGGCCGCCTCGACCAGCGCCCGCCAGGCGGGCGTCCCGAGCTCGACGCAGACGCTGCGCTTGCCCGCGTTCATCAGGTCGAAGAACGCCGGTGGTCCGCGCCGGGCGCCGTCAGGACGTGCCCGGCTCTCGACCTTCACGACGTCGCAGCCGGCAAGACCGAGGAGACTCGTGCACAGCGGCCCGGCCCACAGTGCTGACAGGTCGACGACGAGCGGTGGATCGCGCCGCCGACGCCGTGCTCCGCGCGTCACGGCGAACGGTGGGGCTCCGTCGCGCGGCGGCGCGACGACCGCGGCCGGGACGCCGAGGAGCTGCGCACGCGTGACGACCTCCTCGGCGCCGTGCGTCGCGACGTGGTTCTCGAGCGCGGCCCACGGATCCCCGGCGAGCTCGCGCGCGAGCAACGCGGGCAGCATCGCGAAGTCGTCGCGTCGCGCGAGGTTGACCGCGATCCAGCCGTCGCGCGCCTGGAGCAGGCGACAGCTGCCGCCGGGTGAGGTCGTCCCGTTCCTCCCGAGGTGCGCGATCGCGGCGCGCTCGCCGAGCAGCGCGGGTCCGTCGACGGCGACGGCACCGCCGCTGAGCGCGTGCAGTGCGAGCGCGCAACCACGCAGCCGCGCGCACACCGGCCCGCGGAGCACGCGGGGCGGGCCGTCGGCCTCGCCGGTCAGGAACATCGCACCCGACGCGGCCCAGTCGTCGGCCGGGCCGGGATCGGGCGGCCCGTCGACGGGCATGTCGAGCCCGACCAGCCGCAGCAGGTTCGCCGCGTAGTCGACGCTCTCCGGTCGATTCAGTTTCTCCGCTCTTGGCGCCTTCGGCGCCGGGCCGCTCGGCCACGCTTCCGCTCGCCTCTCGGCTCGCTCGCTCAGTGAAACACCTCGCCGCCGTTCACGTCGAGCGACTGGCCCGTGACGACGGCGGACAGGTCGGAGGCGAAGAACACCACGGCGTTGGCGCAGTCCTCGTCGGGCGGGATGAACCCGAGCGGGATGTGCGACGCGATCTCGTCGTAGTGCTCCTGCGCGGGCCGGCCGTCCTGCTGTTCCAGGATCTTCAGGTAGATCTCGACCGAGGGCCCCCACATGTATCCGGGCACGACGGAGTTCACCCGGATCCGGTGCGGGCCGAGCTCCTTCGCGAGCACCTGCGCGGCGGTGAGCAGCGCGCCCTTCGAGGTCGCGTACCCGCCCTGCAGCGGCAGGACCTTGCGGGTGATCATCGAGTTCACGAACACGATCGAGCCGCCGCCCGCGGCCTTCATCGGCTCGATCACCTCGCCGGTGAGCTGCAGCGAGCCGAACAGGTTGACGTCCATGATGTGACGCCACGCGTCGAGGTCGACCGAGTCGAAGGGCTGGAACACGTCGGGCGCGAAGGCGTTGTTCACGAGCACGTCGACACGGCCGAGCTCGTCGAGCGTGACGTCGACCATGCGCCGGCACTGGTCGGGATCGGACACGTCGGTCGGGACGTAGCGCACCGTGCCACCGAGCGCCTCGAGCTCGGCCGCGACCTCTCGCAGGTACGACTCGCGCCGCGCGCCGATGACGACGGACGCGCCTTCGCGGACGAACGCGAGCGCGACCTCCTTGCCGAGCCCGGGCCCGACACCGGAGACGATCGCGGTCTTGTCCTTCAGCAGCACGGCAGCCTCAGTGGAAGACGCGGCCGGCGTTCACGTCGAGCGTCTGCCCGGTGATGACGCGCGACAGATCGGACGCGAAGAACAGCACCGCGCGAGAGATCTCCTCGGAGGTCGGGATGTGGTGCAGCGCGGTCTGCCCCGCGATGTCGTCGTAGACGTCCTGGGGCGTGACGCCCCGTTGGCGCGCCAGGTGCTCGAAGTAGTGCTTCAGCGAGTCCCCCCAGATGTGGCCCGGGGCGACCGAGTTCACGCGGATGCCGTACGCGCCGAGCTCCTTCGCCATGACCTGCGCGGCGACGAGCAGCGCGCCCTTCGACGACGCGTACCCGCCGAGCACGGGGTTGACGACACGCGTCGACAGCGTGTTGATCATCACGATCGACCCGGCGCCCTGCGCCTTCATGACGGGCACGACGGCCTGGCTGAGCTGCAGGGTTCCGAACACGTTGACGTCGAACGGCGCGCGCCACCGCTCGAGGTCGAAGCCCTTGAAGGTCGCCCAGTCCTCCTCCGCGAACGCGTTGTTCACGAGGACGTCGACCCGTCCGAGCTCGTCGCGCGCGGTCGCGACGAGGCGCCCGCACTGCTCCTTGTCGGTGATGTCGGTCGGGACGCAGACCGCACGACGACCGAGACCCGCGACCTCGGCCGCGACCTCGCGCATCTTCGTCTCGCGACGCGCGGCGAGGACGACGTCGGCGCCTTCACGAGCAAGCGTCAGCGAGATGTCCCGCCCCATGCCGGGCCCGATCCCCGAGACGATCGCGACGCGCCCGTCGAGCAGCATCAGCCGCTCTTCCTCGGCTTCCGGCCGGTCACGTTCCACGTCAGCACGCGTGTCAGCGTGTCGACCTGCGCGGACGTGCGCACGCCCCAGAACTCGAACCCGTACCGGTGGGCCGCGGAGTGGGCGAGCATCGCGACCATGATGAACGCGGTCGCCTTCGGGTCGACGTCAGCGTCGAGCTTCCCGTCGTGCTGGAACTCGCCGATCACCGCGCACAGCGCGTCGGTGATCCCGCCGAGCGCTCGCGTGCGCAACTGCTTGAACCGGAGATCCCCTTCACCGGTCGCGAGGTCGACGACGCGGAACACGGCGCGGTGGCGCTCGTAGTACTCGAGGAACGCGTCCACCACGGCGCGCGCGGTGGCCGCACCCTTCTCACCGCGCCAGTCGCCCTTCACCAGCTCGACGATGGGTTCGGCGTCGGCCGCGAGCTCCTCCGCGAGCACGAGCACCGCCTGCTCGACGTCCGGAAAGTACTGGTAGAACGTCGCCGGCGACGTCCCCGCCTCGCGCGCGATGTCGATGACCTTGATGTCGCGGTACGACGTCGAGCCGAGGAGCTCCGCCGTGCAGTCGAGCAACCGCCGGCGGGTCGCGATGCCGCGACGCCCGGGAACCCGGCCGTCGGTCGCGCGGACGTCCTCCTCTGGGACGCGGTCGGGCTGCGCGCTGATCGCCATTCGGCGCAAGGGTAACCGGCAACCTGACGCGCCGTCAGCGAGACCTTGCCGCGCCGGAACGGAACGTGTTCTACTGCCGCCGTGCCGACCTCCCCCGGCGCCGGCGACGCGCGCGGGCGCCGCAGCTTCAACCTCGCGGACCTCTTCGAGATCGTCGCCGACACCGTCCCCGACCGTCTCGCGCTCGTCGCCGGTGATCGCCGTCTCACGTATCGCGACCTCGACGAGCGGGCGAACCGTCTCGCGCACCATCTGTCGGACGCGGGCGTGGTGCGCGGCGAGAAGGTCGGGATCTACTCGTGGAACCGCGCCGAGTGGGTCGAGGCGATGCTCGCGGCGTGGAAGATCAGCGCGGTCCCGATCAACCTGAACTACCGCTACGTCGCGGACGAGGCGCGCTACATCCTCGACAACGCGGATGTCGTCGCGCTCGTCCACGAGCGCGCGTTCGCACCGCTCGTCGCGGACATCCGCGATGGCGTCCCCCAGTTGCGTCATCTCGTCGTCCTCGAGGACGGCACTGACGAGGACGCGCACGACGCGCTGGAGTACGAAGCGGCGCTCGCCGCGTCGTCACCCGCGCGGGGCTTCCCGCCCCGCTCCTCCGACGACCTGTACATCCTCTACACGGGTGGCACCACCGGGATGCCGAAGGGTGTCGTGTGGCGCCACGAGGACATCTTCTTCGCGGCGATGGGTGGCGGCGGGTTCGGCAAGCCGCCGATCACGACGCCGGAGGAGCTCGCGACGCGCGTCGCGCCCGAGGGTGAGCAGCTGGTCAGCATCTGCAACGCGCCGATGATGCACGGGGGCGGCCAGTGGGTGACGTGCATCGCGTTCTTCGCCGGGAACACCACCATCCTCAACACCGCGCACCACTTCGACGGGCACGAGGTCTGGCGGATGGCCGAACGCGAGGGCGCGCGGTCGATCATGGTCGTCGGCGACGCGATGGCGCGCCCGCTCGCGGAGGCGCTCCTCGATCCCGACCAGCACCACGACGCGAGCAACGTCGTCGCGATCGGCTCCGGGGGAGCAATCCTGTCGCGCGCGGTGAAGGACCAGCTGCGCGCGCTGATGCCGCAGGCCGTCGTCGTCGACAGCTTCGGTGCGTCGGAGACGGGGGCGGGCGGCAGCGTGATGGACCTGGACGGTCCGGCCGCGGGACCACGCTTCACGATGGGTCCGTTCATGACCGTTCTCGACGACGACCTCGTCCCCGTCGTGCCGGGATCGGGTGACGTCGGCCGCCTGGCGCGGTCGGGACACATCCCGCTCGCGTACTACAAGGACGACGAGAAGACCGCGGCGACGTTCCTGACCGCCGCGGACGGCCGCCGCTGGGTCGTCCCCGGCGACTACGCCACGATCGACGCCGACGGCACGATCACCGTGCTGGGCCGTGGTTCGGTGTGCATCAACACCGGCGGCGAGAAGGTGTACCCCGAGGAGGTCGAGGCCGCGCTGAAGTCGCATCCCGACGTGTTCGACGCCGTCGTCGTCGGCGTACCCGACGACCGCTTCGTCGAGCGGGTCGCCGCGATCGTGCAGCCCCGACCGGGGACGAACCCGTCGCTCGACGACGTGCAGGCACACTGCCGAGCGAAGATCGCGAGCTACAAGGTGCCGCGCCAGCTCGTCCTGCTGGACGAGATCGTGCGGACTCCCGTCGGCAAGCCCGATTACCGCTGGGCCAAGGCGACCGCGACGACCGCGACCGCAGGAGGGCACTGATCATGCAGCTCGGCTTCTGGAACCTCGCCACGGAGGATCCCGACCATCTCGCGCTGGTCGATCCGTCCGGGCGCGAGGTCGCCGCCGGTGAGCTGCTCGCCTCGTGCAACCAGCTCGTGCACGGGCTCCGCGCGATGGGGCTGCAGCCCGGTGACGCGATCGCGATGGTGCTGCCGAACTCCGTCGAGGTGTTCGAGCTGTATCTCGCGGTGCTGCAGGCCGGCTGGTACCTGATCCCGATCAACTTCCATCTCGTCGGTCCCGAGATCGCGTACATCGTGCAGGACTGCGAGGCGAAGGTGTTCGTCGCGCACGAACGGTTCGCGAGCGAGTGCGCGGCTGCCGCGGACGAGATCGCGTTCCCGAAGGAAGGTCGCTTCGCGGTCGGCGAGATCGCGGGGTTCCGGAGCTACGACGAGCTGAAGCGCGGGCAGCCGACGTCGCGACCCGAGAGCCGCACGACCGGAGCGGTCATGAACTACACGTCGGGAACGACGGGGCGCCCCAAGGGCGTGCGGCGGAAGCTGCCGGGCGTGCCACCCGACGACATCGCCGTCACGTTCGGCGGGATGCTGCTGCTGTTCGGCCTGCAGCCCGGCGACGACAACGTCCACATCTGCGGCTCGCCGCTGTACCACACGGCGGTGCTCGTGTTCGCGGGCGGCGCGCTGCACCTCGGCTACACCGTCGTCGTCATGGACAAGTGGACCCCGGAAGGGATGCTCGAGCTCATCGAGCGGTACCGGGTGACGAACAGCCACATGGTGCCAACGCAGTTCCACCGGCTGCTCGCGCTGCCCGACGAGGTCAAGGCGCGCTACGACGTGTCGTCGCTGCGCCACATGGTGCACGCGGCCGCGCCGTGCCCGCCGGACATCAAGCGCCGCATGATCGAGTGGTGGGGGCCGGTGATCGACGAGTACTACGCCGCGAGCGAGGGCGGCGGCACGCTCGTGACGTCGGAGCAGTGGCTCGAGCACCCCGGGACCGTCGGGCGCGCGTGGCCGAACGCCGAGATCGTGATCCTCGACGACGACGGCAACGAGCTCGGCCCGAACGAGGTCGGCACGGTCTACATGCACATGGCGACGGGCGACTTCGAGTACTTCAAGGACAAGGACAAGACGCAGCGCAACCGGGTCGGCAAGTTCTTCACCGTCGGGGACGTCGGGTACCTCGACGACGACGGCTGGCTGTTCCTGCGCGACCGCAAGGCCGACATGATCATCTCGGGCGGGGCGAACATCTACCCGGCCGAGATCGAGAGCGTCCTCCTCACGCACCCGAAGGTCGGCGACGCCGCGGTGTTCGGGATCCCGCACGAGGACTGGGGCGAAGAGGTCAAGGCGGTCGTCGAGCCCGCGCCGGGTGTCGAGGCGGGCGACGACCTGCGCGACGACATCCTCGGGTTCTGCGCGGGGAAGCTCGCCCGGTTCAAGATGCCGAAGTCGATCGACTTCGTGGACGAGATGCCGCGCGACCCGAACGGGAAGCTCTACAAGCGCAAGCTCCGCGACCCGTACTGGGAAGGCCGCGAGCGCGCGATCTGACGGGCAACCCCTCCTCCGTTCTGTGAAGCGTCATGCACAAGCTGTGTGTCTGAGGCTTCACAGAACAGGTGGGGTCAGTGTCAGTCCTCGATGGAGAGGGCCTGCTTCGGGCACTGGCGGACGGCCTGCTCGACCTTCGGGCGCATCGACTCGGGCGGGTGCTCGTCGAGGATGTAGAGGACGTCGTCGTCGCGGACCTCGAACACCTCGGGCGCGATGCCCATGCAGATGGCGTTGCTCTCGCAGAGGTCGCGGTTGACGACGACCTTCATCTCCGTCCCCTTCTCCTCGCCGACCGTGGTCCCAAGGGCCCGACGAGACTAGCGAACGGCCTCAGGCGGCGGCTCGCCCGCCGGCGTGCGCGAACACGTCGACCATCGCGGCGCAGAACGCGGGGAGGTCGTCGGGCTTGCGGCTCGACACGAGGTTCCCGTCGCGGTGGACCTGCTCGTCGACCCACTGCCCGCCGGCGTTGCGGATGTCGGTCTGCAGGCTCGGCCACGACGTGAGCGTCCGGCCGCGGACGACACCCGCCTCGACGAGCGTCCACGGGCCGTGGCAGATCACCGCCACCGGCTTGCCCGCCTCGACGAAGCCGCGCGCGAACGCCACGGCCCCGTGATTGGTCCGCAATTGGTCCGGGTTCGCGACACCGCCCGGCAGGACGAGACCGTCGTAGTCCTCGACGCGCGCCTCGTCGACGGTGCGGTCGACGGGGAACGTGTCGCCCTTGTCCAGGTGGTTGAACGCCTGCACCTCGCCGGCCTTCGGCGCGATCAGCACGGGCGTCCCACCCGCTTGCTTCACCGCGTCCCACGGCTCGGTGAGCTCGACCTGCTCCGCACCCTCGTTGGAGACCATGAACGCGATGCGCTTCCCGTTCAGCTCGTCGCTCATCCGTCACTCCTGTCCGTCATTGCGGTTCGATCTCGCCGCGAGATACCCACCGGGGCGTCCGGGTACAACCTCGAGGAGTGTGAACGCTGGTGGCGCAGGCGCGCGCCGTGACGGGGGCTTCGTCCCGATCGGTGACTACGCCGTCCTCGGCGACGGCCGATCGCTCGCGCTCGTGGCGCGGGACGGCTCGATCGACTGGTTGGTCTACGACGGCGTCGACGAGTCGGCGGTGATGTGCGCGATCCTCGACCCGGCCCGCGGCGGCGCGTTCGAGCTGCGGCCCGTCGAGCCGTTCACCACCGAACGCAACTACGTCGAGCACACGAACGTGCTCGAGACGACGTTCCGCACCGCGACCGGTGCCGTGCGCGTCACCGACTGCATCACGCGCTCGAGCTTCGGGCGCCTGCCGTGGTTCGAGCTCGCACGGCGCCTCGAGCCGTTGTCGGGAACCGTGCGGATGCAGTGGCGGGTCGCACCGCGCTTCTCGTTCGGGCAGCACGACGCGACCGTCGAGCGGCGCGGCGACGCGATCACATTCGGCGCGTCGGACGCGCTGCTCGGCCTCGTGGTCACCGGCGCGCCTGCGACGTCGTGCGACGGTCACGACGCGTGGGGTGAGGCCACCGTCGAGGCCGGCCACCGCCTCCTGTTCGCGCTCGTCGGCGTGAAGGGCGGCGCACTCCCGATCCCGACCGCCGAGCACGTCGAGGAGCGCATCCGGGCGACCGTCGACGGGTGGCGGCGGTGGCTGTCCAACTCGTCCTACGACGGTGAGTGGTCCGAGGCGGTCCTGCGCAGCGCGCTCGCGTTGAAGCTCCTCGTCGACCCGCGAACCGGCGCGATCGTCGCCGCGCCGACGACCTCCCTGCCGGAGCGCATCGGTGGTGATCGCAACTGGGACTATCGGTACGCGTGGCTGCGCGACTGCTCGTTCACGCTGGACGCGCTCATGCGACTGTCCCTCCACGAGGAGGCACACGCGAGCGTCGTGTGGTTGCTGCGGGCCGCCGCGCGCACGAGCCCGTGGATGCAGGTCCTGTACGGGCTCGACGGGCGCGTCCCCGACGAGGAGGAGGAGCTCCCGGAGCTGGCCGGGTATCGCGGGTCGAGCCCGGTGCGCAGCGGGAACGCAGCGGGGTCGCAGCTGCAGCTCGGTACGTACGGACACGTGCTCGACACGGTGTGGATCCACGTCCGCGACGGCAACCTGCTCGACCGTTCGACCGGCGCCATGCTCGCGAGGACGGCCGACTACGTCTGCGAGGTCTGGCCGCGACCGGACGCGGGGATCTGGGAGGTGCGCGGCAAGCCCGAGCAGTTCACGTCGTCCAAGTTCGGCTGCTGGGTCGCGCTCGACCGTGCGATCGCGCTCGCCGAGCGCGACCAGATCCCGGGTGACCACCTCGACCGATGGCGAGGTGCGCGCGATGACATCCGTGCGTTCGTCGACCGCGAGTGCTGGTCGGACACGCGGGGCAGCTACACGATGCACGCCGGTACCGACGCGCTCGACGCGTCGTGCCTGCTCGCCTCGCGCGCCGGCTTCCTCGCCGGGGACGACGAGCGCATGACGGGGACGATCGACGCGGTCCGCGCCGCGCTCGCCGAGGGGCCGTTCCTGTACCGCTACGACGAGATGCGCGGGCAGGAAGGGGCGTTCCTCGCCTGCTCGTTCTGGCTCGTCGAGGCGCTCGCCCGGGCGCACCGCTTCGACGAGGCCGGCGCGCTCATGGACGAGCTCCTCCAGGCCTCGAACGACGTCGGGCTGTTCTCGGAGGAGATCGACCCGGCGAGCGGCGAGCTGCTCGGCAACTTCCCCCAGGGACTGACCCACCTCGCGCTCGTGAACGCGGCGTCCGTCTTCAACGAGTGCAAGCAACACTCGTAGCGGTGTGCCGTGCCGCTGCGTCGGTCGGGGTAGACATGTCCGGTGGCGGAACGGCCCGCTCGGGTGCCGCGGTGGCTCGACGTCGGGGCGTCGTACGCATGGCGCGCCCTGCTCGTCGCGGGCGGGATCTACCTGGTGGTGCTCGCGATTGCGCGGCTGCGCGTCGTCGTGCTGCCGCTCGTCGTCGCGCTGTTCCTCTCGACCGTGCTCGTCCCGCCCGCGCAGTGGTTGCGGAAGCGGGGGTGGCCGCCGCTCGCCGCGACCTGGGCGGTGTTCGTGGCCGGGATGCTCGTCGTCGCCGGGATCCTGCTGTACATCGTCCCGTCCGTCACCAACCACTTCTCCGCGCTGCAGCACCAGGCCAACCAGGGGATCAAGCGGATCCAGGACTGGATGGTCCACGGCCCGCTGCACATGTCGCGCAAGCAGGTCAAGCGGGACTTCCACAATTTCGGCAAGGAGATCCAGAAGAACCGGACGAAGCTGGTCGAGGGTGCGCTCCAACAGGCGACCGTCGTCCTCGACCTCGTCGTCGGCGGGATCCTGAGCATCGTCTTCGCGTTCTTCTTCGTGAAGGACGGCTCGGTCATCACGAACTGGTGGCTCGGGATCTTCGACGACGAGCACGCCGCGGACCTCCGCGCGATCGGCGACCGCGCGTGGCGGACACTGAGCGGCTACATCCGGGGCACCGCGATCAACGGCCTCGTGAACGGGACGCTGATGTTCATCGCGTTGCTCGCGATCGGCGTACCGCTCGCAGGTCCGATCGCGGTGTTGACGTTCGTGGGCGGGTTCTTCCCGATCGTCGGCGCGCTCCTCACCGGCGCGCTCGCCGCGCTGCTCGCGCTCGTCGCGAAGGGGCCGCTCGCCGCGGTGCTCGTCATCGGCGTGACGATCGTGATCCACAACGTCGAGGGCTACCTCGTCGGGCCCGTCGTGCTCGGGCGCGCGGTGAAGCTGCACACGATCGTCGTGCTCATCGCGCTCACGGCCGGCGGCGCGCTCGCTGGCATCCCGGGCGCGTTCGTCGCGGTGCCGTTGACGGCCGTCGTGCTGACGATCATCGACTACTACCGTCTCAAGGGCCGCGAACCGGCTGGTGAGACCGCGGCCGAGACACCACCGCCGCCGACGGCGCTGCCGAGGAGGCCGCCGGTAGGGTGACCGCTCGATGGACCGCCGCCACGCGCCGCTGGCGCTCGCCGTCCTCGTCGCGCTGTGCGTCTGGGCGGTCTGGCCCGGCGGGTCGGGGCGGGGGACGACCGCGATCGTGCACACGGCGTCGCGCCCGTCGCGCACCGCCGCGGACCACCGGCACGCGACGACGCGCCCGACCGTCGACGCGACCGCGCTGGCGAGTTCGAGCGCGCCGACGGCGTCGTGGGTCGAGAAGGAGAACCGCAAGCCCGGCACCCGCGACTGGGCGATCACGAACGCCGGTGCGACCCACGCGATCGAGGGCTACGCGGACCAGGTGAGCGTCCAGCAGGGCGACACCGTCCGCCTCTTCGTCTCGACCACGGCGCCCGCGTTCGACGTCGAGGCGTACCGCATGGGCTACTACCAGGGTCTCGGCGGTCGGCTGGTCTGGCGCTCGGCGCAGCAGCAGGGCGTGAAGCAGCCCGATCCCGTCGTCGTCCCACGCGTGAACATGGTCGAGACGCACTGGCAGCCGTCGCTGTCCGTCACCGTCGACAAGACGTGGCCGCCGGGCGAGTACCTGTTCAAGCTCGTCGCGTCGACCGGCGCGCAGCGCTACATCCCGTTGACGGTGCGCGACGACGCCAGCCACGCCGCGTACCTGATCCAGAGCTCGGTCGCGACGTGGCAGGCGTACAACATGTGGGGCGGCTACGACCTGTACCTCGGTGGACCCCCCAGCCATCCGAGCTTCGCCCAGCGCGCGCGAATCGTGTCGTTCGACCGCCCGTACGACCACGACGGCGCGTCGGAGTTCGTCGGCAACGAGCTGCCGCTCGTCTGGCTCGCGGAGTCGAAGGGCCTCGACGTCACGTACTGGACCGACGTCGACCTCCATCGCGCGCCGCAGCTCGTCCTGCAGCACAGGGTGCTCGTCACGCTCGGCCACGACGAGTACTGGTCGACGTCGATGCGCGCCGGCGCCGAGAACGCCCGCGACCACGGCGTCAACCTCGTGTTCCTCGGCGCGAACGCGGTGTTCCGCCACATCCGGTTCGAGCCGTCGACGCTCGGACCCGACCGGCACGTCGTCGACTACAAGAGCGCGAGCGAGGACCCGACGAC
The DNA here is from genome assembly GCA_035651955.1 of Acidimicrobiia bacterium. Classification (NCBI taxonomy): domain Bacteria; kingdom Bacillati; phylum Actinomycetota; class Acidimicrobiia; species Acidimicrobiia bacterium. Next base: position 111,875 of record DASRES010000069.1, on the reverse strand, counting down.
CGACAAGAGCGAGGTGACGGTCGACTGGCGCGCGCCGCCGCTCGACCACCCGGAGAGCACGCTCCTCGGGGGTGAGTACGAGTGCAACCCGGTCGACGCGGACATGGTCGTGCTCGACGCGTCGCAATGGGAGTTCGCGGGCACGGGACTGCGGAACGGTGCGCATCTCCCGCATCTCGTCGGGAGCGAGTACGACCGGTACAACCCGAACCTGCCCGGACCGAAGAACGTCACGGTGCTCGCGCACTCGCCGGTGCGGTGCCAGCGACGGCCGAGCTACGCCGACATGACGTACTACACGGCCCCGAGCGGTGCGGGTGTCTTCGACACCGGCACGAGCATCTGGGTCGCCAACCTGACGGGTCCGTGCCCGCAGGGCGGGTGCCTGCACAACGACGCCGTGGTGACCGTGACGTGGAACGTGCTCGAGGCGTTCGGCCGCGGTCCGGCCGGCCTGCAGCATCCGTCGGTGTCGAACGCGCAGCAGCTGCCGAACGGCGGTGCGCCGTTGCCGGGCGAGGTGTCCAACCCGCGCGGCGGTCGGGTCTCGTCCGGCGAGTGACGAGGCGGCGCAGGCGCGTGGGTCACGCGTAGCGCAGCGGCTCGTCGTCAGGATCGTCGACGACGCGCTCACACGTCGGGCAGTACCAGCGCGCCTCGAGCGCGCTGCCGCACGCGTCGTGGTGCGGCGTCTCGCCGGCGTCGCCCTGCCGGGCACCCCAGTCTGCGAGGAGGGCGAGCGCGCCCGCGAGCTCGCGTCCTTCGGCCGTGAGCTCGTACGCGTTCCGCAGCGGTCGCGTCGAGTAGGGGCGCGCGACGACCACGCCGGCCTGCTCCAGCTGCTTCAGGCGCTGGGACAGGACGTTCGTCGCGACGTCGCCGAGGTCGTGCTGGAGCTCGGTGAAGCGACGCGGACCGCCGAGCAGGGCGTCGACGACGCGCAGCGCCCACCGGTCCCCGACGCGGGTGAGCGCGAGATCGAGTCCGTCGCCGGTCCGGGCCATCGGCTCCATCTTCTCTGCTCGCCTCCTTCCGTGCCCGGCCCCCGAATCGCGCTTGCATTCCCCGGTCGGTCGGTTGTAGCTTGCGATTCACAAGTTACTTGCTTCTCGCAAGTCAGGATCTGGAGGAAACGAATGAGCCTCACCGAGGAGCTCGAGCAGGCGGCCGGCCGGGCCGCCCAGGCGGCGGGACCGTCGGTCGTGCGCATCGGCCGCGGCCGCGGCCGGGGCGCGGGCGTCGTCGTCGGCGACGGCGTGGTGCTGACGAACGCGCACAACCTGCGCGGCACCGAGACGACGGTGACCTTCGCCGACGGGCGGGTCGTGACCGCGTCGGTGACCGCGGCGGACGTCGACGGCGATCTCGCCGTCCTCGCCGTGGACACGGCCGGCGCGCCCGTGATCGCGTGGGCGCCCGACAGCGAGCTGCGTCTGGGCACACCCGTCTTCGCGCTCGCGAACCCGGCCGGCCAAGGGGTGCGCGTCGGGTTCGGCACGGTGTCGGCTGTCGGCCGGTCGTTCCGTGGGCCGCGCGGCCGACGCGTGACGGGCAGTGTCGAGCACACGGCGCCGCTCGGACGCGGCTCGTCCGGTGGTCCGCTCGTCGACGTCGAGGGGCGGCTCGTCGGCGTCAACACGCACCGCCTCGGCGAGGGCTTCTACCTCGCGCAGCCGGCCGACGCGACGCTGCGCACGCGCGTCGACGAGCTGACGCGCGGCGAGGTGCCGTCGCGACTCCGACTCGGCGTCGGGCTCGCGCCCGCGTTCGCGGCACGGCGCATGCGCCGCGCCGTCGGTCTGCCCGAGCGCGACGGGCTGCTCGTGCGCGTCGTCGAGGCCGACGGTCCCGCCGCACGGGCCGGCCTCCGCGAAGGAGACCTCCTCGTGGAGGCGAACGGGCGTGCGCTGACGACCGCGGACGACCTCTTCGACGTCCTCGACGGCGCCCAGGGAGAGACCGGCGTGACGTTGCGCGTCGTACGCGGCGTCGACGAGATGGAGACGCGCGTCGCGTTCGTCGACCAACCGCAGACGGGCTCGGCGTGAACACGCTGGAGGACCGCCGCGCCGATCCGGACGTCGTCTCGGACGACGACGCGCTCGACGCGTACTCGCGAGTCGTCACGCGTGTCGCACGCGTCGTCACGCCGTCGGTCGCGAGCCTGCGGGTCCGGCGACGCGGTCGTGTCGCCGGTGCGGGATCCGGCGTCGCGATGACGCCCGACGGGTTCCTGCTCACGTCGGCCCACGTGGTCGACGGGTGTGACGGCGGGGAGGCCGGCTTCGCGGACGGGCGCGAGCTCGACTTCGACGTCGTGGGACGGGACCCGCTGTCCGATCTCGCAGTCGTGCGCGTGCACCTGTCCCCGTCCGGTGCGCCGCTGACCGCGGCCGTGCTCGGTGACGCCGCGCGGCTCCAGGTCGGACAGCTCGTCGTCGCGGTCGGCAACCCGCTCGGCTTCGAGGGGTCGCTGAGCGCGGGCGTCGTGAGCGGGCTCGGCCGCTCGATGGTTGCGCGTGGCGGCGCCGCGTCGCGGCTCGTCGAGAACGTCATCCAGACCGACGCCGCGCTGCACCCCGGCAACTCGGGCGGTGCGCTCGCGAACGGACGCGCCGAGGTCGTCGGCGTCAACACGGCCGTCGTCGGGCCCGGCATCGGCCAGGGCCTCGGGCTCGCGGTCCCGATCGACGCGACCACCCGCGCGATCGTCGGCGCGTTGATGCGTGACGGCCTTGTCCGGCGCGCGTATCTCGGCATCGCGGGCGGGACGCGACCGCTCCCGCCACGCGCGACGCGCATGACGGGACGTTCGAACGGCCTGGAGGTGACGACGGTGGTCGCCGGTAGTCCCGCGGCACGAGCGGGCCTGCGACCGGAGGACGTCGTCCTCGACGTCGACGGCATCGCGGTGGTGGGCGTCGGCGAGCTGCAACGGCTGATGACCGGCGAGCGCATCGGCCGGCCGGTGCCGCTGCGCGTGTACCGGAGCGGGGACGTCGTCGAGATCGCGGTGACGCCGACCGAGCTCGCGACCTGACCCGGTGCCGACGCGCGAGGATCCCCGGCATGCCGGGGACCCCGATCGCGACGGTTGCCGATGTCGTCCGCGTCCACGGTCGTGAGCGGCCGGATGCGCCTGCGCTCGTGTCGGGCGGCCGCTCGCTGACGTTCGCGGAGCTCGACCGCCGCTCCAGCCAGGTCGCGCAGGCGCTGCGGGCCGCGGGCGTGCGTGCCGGTGACCGCGTCGCGTTCATCGACAAGAACGGGCTCGAATGGTTCGAGGTGACGTTCGGGCTCGCGAAGCTGGGCGCGGTCAACGTGTCGGTGAACTGGCGCCTCACGTCCGTCGAGATGGCGCAGATCATCGACGACGCGCACGCGACCGCGGTGTTCGTCGGTCCCGAGTTCGTGCCGCACATCGAGAAGATCGAGCACGACCTCCCGCGGATGCACACCATCGTCGCGATCGGCGAGCACGGGCGCTGGCCCGGCTACGAGGCGTGGCTCGCGCAGCACGCGCCCGACGACCCGGGCTTCACCGGCACGGGCGAGGACGTCGCGTTCCAGCTCTACACGTCGGGCACGACCGGCCTGCCGAAGGGCGCGATGCTCACCAACGACAACTTCTTCGCCGGCGTCGCCGGGCTCGCGGACCAGTGGCGGTTCACCGACGACTCCGTGAACCTCGCGATGATGCCGCTGTTCCACATCGCGGGCGCGGGCTGGTCCATGGTCGGGCTCCATCGCGGCTGTCGCACGGTCGTGCTGCGTGAGGTCGATCCCGCCGAGATCCTGCGCGTCATCCCCGAGTTCGGCGTGACGAACGCGTTCATGGTTCCCGCGGTCATCCAGTTCCTCCTCGCGACGCCCGGTGTCGAGTCGACCGACTTCTCGACGCTGCGCGCCCTCGTCTACGGGGCGTCACCCATCACCGACACCGTGCTCGTGCGCGCGATGGAGACGATGGGCTGCGAGCTCATCCAGGTGTACGGCCTCACCGAGACGACCGGCGCGATCACGCAGCTCGACGGGCGCGACCACGACCCCGTCGCGAAGCCGCACCTCTTGCGATCGTGCGGGCGGCCGTATCCGTGGGTCGAGCTCCGCGTCGTCGACCCGCAGACGGGCGAGGACCGCGCGCTCGGAGAGGTCGGCGAGCTGTGGACGCGCTCGCACCAGAACATGGCCGGGTACTGGAACAACCCGGACGCGACGGCGGCCGCGATCACCCCCGACGGCTGGTTCCGCACCGGCGACGCGGGCTACGCCGACGACGACGGGTACCTGTACCTCCACGACCGCGTGAAGGACATGATCGTGTCCGGCGGCGAGAACGTGTACCCGGCCGAGGTGGAGAACGCGCTGATGGCGCACCCCGCAGTCGCGGACGTCGCCGTGATCGGCGTGCCCCACGACACGTGGGGCGAAGCGGTGAAGGCGATCGTCGTGCTCGAGCCCGGGACGGACGTGACCGGCGACGAGCTGATCGCGTTCGGCCGCGAACGCCTCGCGGGCTACAAGCTGCCGAAGTCGGTCGACTTCGCCGCGTCGCTGCCGCGGAACCCGTCGGGCAAGTTGCTGAAGCGCGAGCTGCGCGATCCGTACTGGGCCGGTGTCGAGCGGCGGGTCGGCTGAGGTGCCCGACGTCGCCATCAGCGAGCGCACCGTCGCGACGCGCGACGGTCTCGAGCTGCACGTGGTCGACGCCGGCTCGGGCTTCCCGGTGGTGCTCGCACACGGGTTCCCGGAGCTCGCGTACTCGTGGCGTCACCAGATCCCCGCGCTCACCGCGGCGGGGTGTCGCGTGCTCGCGCCCGACCAGCGCGGCTATGGGCGTTCGAGCCGTCCGGAGGCGATCGAGGCCTACGACATCGAGCACCTGACCGGCGACCTGCTCGCGCTGCTCGACGACATCGGCGAGGAGCGAGCCGTCTTCGTCGGTCACGACTGGGGCGCGATGGTCGTGTGGAACCTCGCGTTGCTCGCGCCCGGGCGCGTCGCCGGCGTGGTCGGGATGAGCGTGCCGTTCGTGCCGCGCGGGCCGATGCCGCCCACCCAGATCTTCCGCCAGGTCGTCGGCGACTCGTTCTTCTACATGCTCTACTTCCAGGAGCCGGGTGTCGCGGACGCCGACCTCGGTCGTGATCCCGCGACGACGATGCGGCGCATGCTCGGCGGTCTCGCAACCGCGTCGGCGGATCCGGATGCGGTCGCGAGCGCGATGACGGGCGACGACCGCGGGTTCGTCGAACGGCTACCCGAGCCCGACCGGCTTCCCGAGTGGCTGCGCCAGGACGAGCTCGATCACTACGTCAGCGAGTTCACCCGCACCGGCTTCACCGGTGGGATCAACTGGTACCGCAACCTCGACCGCAACTGGGCGCTCACCGAACGGCTCGCCGACGCAAAGGTGACGATGCCGTCCCTGTTCGTCGCCGGCGCCCTCGACCCCGTGCTCGTCATGATGCCGCCGGCGGTCATGGACGGTTGGCTCGACGACCATCGCGGCACGGTGATCGTGGACGGCGCCGGCCACTGGGTGCAGCAGGAGAAGCCGGCCGAGGTCAACGAGGCGCTGATCGACTTCGTGCGCGCCGTGCGCGACGCGGAGGGCTCGCGATGACGACGCTGCCGCTCGAGGGACGGGTCGCGCTGGTGACGGGGGCGGCACGTCCGCGTGGCATCGGGCGCGCGACCGCGCTGCGACTCGCGTCGCTCGGCGCGGACGTCGCGTGCCTCGACATCGCGCGCCCATACGAGGACGCCCCGCTGCACGGAACGGCGTCGAGCGACGATCTCGACGACGTCGTCGAGCAGGTGCGCGCGTCGGGCCGCCGCGCCGTCGCGCTGCGCGCCGACGTGTCGGATGCCGACGCGGTCGAGCGCGCGGTCACCGAGGCGACGGACGCGCTCGGCACGATCACGGCCGTCGCCAACGTCGCGGGCGGGAGCGGTCCGGGCTTCGGGCTCGGCCCGCTCGTCGCGATCCCGGTCGAGGAGTTCCGGCGAGTCCTCGACGTGAACGTGATCGGCACGTGGCTCGTGTCGAAGGCCTGCGCGTCGAGGATGGTGGCGGCCGGGGTGGGCGGGCGCATCTGCAACGTGTCGAGTCAGGCGGGCAAGCGCGCCTTCCCGATGCTCGGCGCGTATTGCGCGGCGAAGTCGGCGATCATCCTGCTGACCCAGTGCCTCGCCTTGGAGCTCGGTCCCGCGGGGATCTCCGTCAACGCGGTCTGCCCGGGGACCGTCGACACCGATCTCGTCAACCGCGACGGGATGTTCGAGCAGCTGATGGGAGGCAAGGCGGGGCTCGACGCGTTCGTCGAGCGCGAGATCCCGCTGCGCCGGCTGCAGACCGCCGACGAGATCGCCGCGACGATCTGCTGGCTCCTGTCGGACGACGCCGCCGCGGTGACCGGCGAAGCGGTCAACGTGAGCGCCGGGCAGACGATGGTCTGAGCGGGCGGCGCGGGATGTACGAGCAGATCATCTACGAGGTCGACGACCCCGTCGCGACGATCACGCTGAACCGGCCCGACGTGCTGAACGCGTGGACGGTGCGCATGGGCAGGGAGGTCCGTCACGCGGTGGCACGCGCGGAGCGGGACCCGGCCGTCGTCGGCATCGTGATCACGGGCGCTGGTCGCGCCTTCTGCTCGGGCGCGGACCTCGGGGTGCTGTCGTCACTCGCGAGTGGTGGAGGCGCCGGCGACGCGGGAGACAGCGACGCGCTCGACGTGCGACGCGACCCACCGCTGCCCGAGGACTTCGCGGGCGAGTACACGTACCTGCTCGCGACGCCGAAGCCCGTCATCGCGGCGATCAACGGGGCGATCGCCGGGATGGCCGTCCCGATCGCGCTCTGCTGCGACCTGCGGTTCATGGCGGCCGACGCGCCGTTCATCACGGCGTTCTCGCACCGCGGTCTCGTCGCGGAATGGGGATCGAGCTGGCTCCTCCCCCGCCTCGTCGGGCCGGCGATCGCGCTCGACCTCCTGTTCTCGTCCCGCCGGATGACGGGCGAGGAGGCTGCGCGTCTCGGCGTCGTCAACGCCGCGCTCCCGGCCGACGAGGTGGTGGACCACGCGCGCGCGTACGTGGAGGACCTCGCGGCGCACGCGTCGCCGACGTCGCTCGCGATCATGAAGCGTCAGGTGTACGAGCAGCTCCACGCGGGACTCGGCCCCGCCGAGCGTGAGTCGCAAGAGCTCATGGTCGAGAGCTTCGGTCGCGCCGACTTCGCGGAGGGCGTGGCGTCGTTCCTCGAGAAGCGCCCGCCGAGGTTCCCCCGCCTACCCCGCGAGTAGCCCCCACGCTTCTGTGAAGCATGACGGCCGGCATGCGGCCGGAACGCTTCACAGAACGGAGCGGGCGTCAGACCTTCAGCTCGCTCTTCGTGCGGCCGTAGCGTGACCACCAGTCGCTCCGCCCCGCGAGGCGGAACGGCTCGGGCTTGTCGTCGTCGCTCAGCACGTCGGTCTCGAGCCAGAGCCGCTTGAGATGACGGATGCGGCCCGACGGCCGGTCGTCCACGTACGCGTCGCGGGCGTGGAGCACGTGGTAGTTGTCCACGAACTGCATGTCGCCGGGCTGCATCGTCATCGACGCGTGGAAGCGCGGGTCGGCGCAGAGCTCGTCGACCCGGTCCATCGCGGCCCGTGCCTTGTCGGACGGTCGGGGCGCGTCGGCGTGACGGCGGGCGGCTTCGATGTACGGCCGGATGTAGCGCACGAAGAGCCGGTCCCCGCGACGCGTGAACACCGGCATCGTGTACCAGGGCTTCGTCCCCGGCGCCTGCTCGCCGCGGAAGTCGTACGCGAACGGCGCGTACAGCTCCGCCGCGAGATCGGGCTCGGTGCGGACCATCTCGTTGTGTACCGCGACCGCGTTCGCGACCAGGCTCGCGCCCCCGCTCGCGCCCGCGTCGAGACAGAACAGCCCGACGAGATCGGACCCGTCGGAGTGGAACGGAAAGGCGATGCCGCCGATCTCGTTACCGCGCGACGTCGGGTCGCTCGCGGCGCGGCCCTGGTCGGTGACGTCACCGAGCAGGTGGCCCTTGGCGTTCTGGGGCCAGGGCCGGCCGAGGTGCATCCCGACACCCCAGTAGATCTTCGACGCCCGCTCCTTGCCGTACCGCTCGACGGGCACACCGCGGATCAGCACGACCCCGCGCCCGTCGATCAGGTCGCGCGCGACGCGGTCGAGCTCCGGTGCGAGGGTCGGCAGCGGGAACGAGTCACGCGTGATGTCGAGGACGTCGTCGGTCACGAACTCGGCATGGCGCAACGCGGCGTCGAGCTCGTCGACGTGCGCGTCCGTGAGGTGGAAGACATAGCCGTCGCCGAGCTCGTCGCTCCGCCACTCGCAGTGCGTCTCGAGCGGCGTGAGCGTCGCGGGATCGGGGATCGTCGTGGCGGTCATCGTCAGCGCGCCTCCGTCGTCGGTGCCGGCCGTGGTCCGCGGAGCAGACGGCCGGGCAGCGGTCCGGTCGCCTCGCCGTGCTCGTACGTCGGGACGCCCCCGGCGATCGTCGTCACGTAGCCGTCCGCGCGCTGCACCAGACGTCTCCCACCCGCGGGCAGGTCGTGACGCATCTCGGGCCGGCGCGCGGTCAGCCGGTCGAAGTCGATGACGTTCACGTCCGCGCGGTAGCCGGGTGCGAGCACGCCCCGGTCGTGCAGCCCGACGGTGCGCGCGGTGGCGCTCGTCTGCCGCTGCACGAGGAACGGTACGTCGAGTCGCCCGTGGTCGCGGTCGCGTCCCCAGAGCGTGAGCAGCGTCGTCGGGAAGCTCGCGTCGCAGATCGTGCCGACGTGCGCGCCACCGTCGCCGAGACCCACGACCGTGTTCGGGTGGGCGAGCATCTCACCGGCCGCGTCGAGGTTCCCGTCCTCGTAGTTGAGGATCGGCACGTACAGGAACGCGTGCCCGTCCTGTTCGACGAGCAGGTCGTACGCAAGGTCGAGCGGCGCGCGGCGTTCGCGTACAGCGCGCGCGGCGATGCTCGACGACGCATCGGGCTCGTAGTCGGGCGGGTCGCCGAGCTCGTACACGCGGTCGAACGCGTCGATGACGCGCCCCGGCTTGTGCTCGCCGGCGGCGTCGAGCACCCGCTGCTTGAACGACGGGTCGCGCATGGTCGCGACGCGCTCGGCGAGCGGGAGTGCCGCGATCTCGCGGTAGACGTGGTTCGTGAGGAGCGGGTGCAGCGTGCACTCGAGCCCGAGCAACAGGCCGACCGGCCGGGGCGCGACCTGGCCCGTCATCCGGACGCCCTCCGCGTTCGCGCGCTCGAGCAGCTCGAGCTGCCGGCGCCACGTCCCGGTGCGCGTCTGCAGCAACGTGAACGACAACGGTCGCCCCGACTCCTGCGACATGCGACGGAAGATCGCGAACTCGGCATCCACGTCGGCGAAGTCCGACACGACCTGGAGGACGCCCCGACCGGTCGCGCCGATCGCGGTCGCGATGCCGACGAGCTCGCCCGCCTCGGCCGTGAGCGTCGGCGTCAGCTCGCCCCGGCTCGTGCGGTGGTTGAGCGTCCGCGACGTCGAGAAGCCGAGCGCGCCGGCGTCGACCGCCTCGGCCGCGAGCTTCGCCATCAACGCGATGTCCTCGTCGGTCGCCGGCTCGCGACGGGCCCCGCGCTCACCCATGACGTGCAGCCGCAGCGCACCGTGGGGCACCTGGAGCGCGACGTCGACGTCGAAGTGACGGCCGTCGAGCGCGTCGAGGAAGTCCGGGAACGATCGCCAGTTCCAGGTCAGCCCCTCGTGCAGCGCGACGCCGGGGATGTCCTCGACGCCCTCCATGAGCTCGACCAGCCGGTCGTGGTCGGCGTCGCGCACGGGTGCGAAGCCGACGCCGCAGTTCCCGGCGACGACCGTGGTCACGCCGTGCCAAGAAGACGGGATCATCCGCTCGTCCCACGACGCCTGCCCGTCATAGTGCGTGTGGATGTCGACGAACCCGGGCATGACGAGCAGGCCGTCGGCGTCGATGACGCGACGCGCGGACGTGTGCAGGTTCCCGACGTCGGTGATCGTCGACCCGTCGATCGCGACGTCCGCCGTGCGCGCCGGGGATCCCGTTCCGTCGACGACCGTGCCGCCGCGGATCAACAGGTCGTGTTCACTCATGCTTGCCCCCTCTCGGCGCTTCGCGCCGGGCCGGTCGGGCCACGCTCGCTGCTCGGCGGGATACCCGCCTCCCGACGCTCGCTCATGCCTTTGTCTCCTCGCGGACGGCGGGCAGCACCTCGCTGGTGAGGAGCTGGTACGCGGTACGGGCGTCGTCGCGGTCGGCGCCGAACGTCGCACCGGTGATGACGAAGCGGTCGATGCCGAGGCCCACGAGCGTACGGAGCCGGGCGGTGCAGTGCTCGGGCGGGCCGACGATCGCGAAGCGGTCGACGAAGTCGCGCTCGAGCGCGGCGTTGTGCGCGGCGGAGTTCCGGAGGTGCTCGTTGCTGTCGTAGCGGCGACCGACCTCCGCGACGACCGCACGGTCGTGGTCGTCGAGCCCGGCACCGGTCGACCCGGGCATCGCCGAGAAGTGGGCAAACGCGGACACCGCACCGGCGATCAGGCCGCGCGCGACGTCGACGTCCCGATGACACCCGATGTTGACGTACGCGCCGAACGAGAGCTCGGCGGGATCGCGGCCCGCGTCGGCGGCGGCCTTCCGCGCGAGGTCGACCGCCCATGCCACACGGTCGGGATTGGCGCCGACCGCGAACGTGACGCGCTCGGCGACCCGCGCCGCGAACGTGATGACGCGTGGTCCGGACGACGCGACGTCGAGCGGGACCTTCGGTTGCCGCGCGCGTGCCAGCCAGAGCAGGCGACTCGGTCGGCCGTTGCGCTCGACCGTCCCGCCGGCGAGATAGGTGTGCAGCTCCGTGACGCGCGCGGTGAAGGCGTCGACCGTCATCGGCTTGCGTCCGAGGTGGAACAGCGCGGTGTCGCCCCGGCCGATCCCGAGCACGAACCGCCCGCCGGACGTCTCCTGCACGGTGGCGGCAACCGTCGCGAGCGCGGCGGGATCACGGGTGGCCGCGTTCGTGACGCCGGTCGCGAAGCGGAGACCGGCGACGTGGTCGGCGGCGAGCGCGATCGCGACGAACGGGTCGCCCACGAGGTTCTGGCTGTCGGTGAACGTGATCCCGTCCCAGCCGCCGTCGGCGGCCCGCTGGGCCTGGGCCACGGCCGTGCCGACCTCGGGCATGCCCATCGTCCACAGCTCCACGCCTCATCCCCCGGTCTCGGCTGCGCCCCGCAACGCACTCTAGAATCGAACGCTGTTCGAATCAAACGACGTTCGATTTCCTCGGGGGTCGGTGGTGGCGGGACGGGCGACCAAGACGAAGTGGGGCGACCGCACGCGGCGGCGCGCCGACATCCTCGACGCGGCCCGGACCCGGATCACCGAGTCGGGGTACCTGTCGCTCAACATGCGCGACCTCGCGGCCGGTGCCGGGATCTCGCCCGCGACGCTGTACTCGTACTTCGCGACGAAGGAGGAGCTGTTCGCGACGCTCTACGCGGAGGCGATCCGCGCGCACACCGAGGTGCTGCGCGGGGTCGTCGACGGCGCGGGCGACCTTGCCACGCTGCTCGAGCGGGTGATCGGCGAATACCTCGAGCTGTACCGCAGGTTCGGCCGGCACTTCACGCTGTGGTCGACGCTGCGGCACGACACGCACGAGGAGCCGGCGCCGTTCCCACGTGACCTGATCGTCGAGCTGCGCGCGGCGACGCTGGCGAACAACGAGCTCTTGATGCGCGCGATCCGCGACGCCGCCGCGCGCGACGGCCGGCGCGTCGCAGACGACGAGCTCGTGCCCGCGTTGCTGTGGTCGGCGATGAACGGCCTCGCCGACCACTTCACGAGCGAACGCCGCGCGCTCGACCCGTTCCCAGCCGAGCGACTGCTCGAGTTCGCGGCCCGACGTCTCGCGATCGCGATCACCGACTGACACGCGCGGCCTCGGCGTTCGTTCGCTATGCCTCGGTCAGCTCGCCGGCGAGGAGGTCCATCAGCAGGCTGTCGTGCCAGGTCCCGTCCGTACCGCGCTCGGCCTCCCGCATGATCCCGACCGGCCTGAAGCCGACCTTCGTGTAGCAACGGATCGCGACGACGTTGTCGGCGGCGGGATCGATCGTGATGCGGTGGTGGCCGTGGTCGACGAACAGGTGGCGCGCGAGCGTCCGGACGGCGTCGGTGCCGATGCCGCGACCATGCAGCGCGGGGTCGACGTAGACGTCGATGCTCGCGTGCCGGTAGTCCGGCTCCTCCTCGGCCTGCCACTGGATCCAGCCGGCGACGCGCTCGTCGTGGAGGATCACGTAGCCGGTGCTGCCCGGCTCGGCGAGATCCGCCTCGACCGCGGCGACCATGTCGTCGCCACCGCGCCACCATCGGTGGACCTGCGGCGTCGCGCGCAGCCGGGCGAGGTCCGGCACATCGTCGTGCGTCGCGCGACGCAGCGTCACGAGCGCACCCGACAGGGTGGTCACGCGCTCTCGCGCCCGATCGGCGCGGCCACGGAGATGTCGGCCTGGTCCGCGAACACGCGTCCCGCGACCCAACCTTCGCCGTCGGACGCCGAGAGACGGATCGATCGGAGCTCCGAGGCGTCGAACGTCGCGTCGAGCGCGGCTTCCGCGGCCTCCGCTCGCGCTCGCAGCAGCGGCACGAGCGCCATGCCGGTGTCCGCCGATGCTGCCGCGACGGTCGCGTCGACCGTCTCGCGCAGCCGCTCGCCGATTCGGTAGGCGAAGGACAGCAGGAACGACCGGCGGAAGCGCGCGGTGCGATTTCGACCGTACGCGTCGGTCTTCGACCCGGCCCGGTTCAGGGCACCGGTCGCCTGGACGAGCAGCGACGTGAAGAGCTCGTCGACACCGTCGAGGTCGTCCGGGAAGCCGAACACCGTCGCGAACCCGAGGTGCTTCTCGAAGACGGCACGGCAGCCGTTCGCGCGTCCGATCTGCGCCAGGAGGACGAACTTCGGATCGGCGTACGGGTTGTCGATCCAGATTCGCCGACCGGCGGCCTCCTCGCGGGTGCCACTGTGGGCGTCGAGGACGGCGCGGTCGATGCGGTGACGCGCCATCAGCTCCTGCGCCTTCGCGGTGAACGCCTCGGCCTCCGCCTCGAACGTCGTCGACTCGGCCTTGGCCAGCAGCGCGCGCACCTTGTCCAGGAGCGCGTGCGGCAACGACGAGTCGTGGCGCTGCTGCCCGATGCGCCAGTCGCTCGGTGGCGGGACGAGACGGGGCAGCACGCGCAGCCGCTGCAACATCCCCGAGACGTGCACAGCCGCGACGAGCGCGTCGCGCCACGATCGCCCGAGCTGCACGAGATACGGACGCTCGGCGTCCCAACTGCGCACGGCGTCGATCGCGGCGAGCTGGGCCATCCAGTCGGGCGCGACGCGCCGGCCGAGACGCTCGTAGCTCGCCGACTCGGACGCGATGACCCACCGGAGGAGCAGCGCGGCGCAGTCGTCGAGGAGACGGTCGGCGAAGCGAGTGACGTCTGCCGGTTGCCAGCCGCGCGACCAGGCGGACACGACCGCGCCCTCGAGCACCGTGGCGATCTCGTGGGCGGTACTGCGGCTCGGACGCGCCGCGAGGCAGTCGACGAGGGCGTCGAAGCGACGCACGTCACCGATTCGCGCCGCGACCCACGCCTCGTCCAGCAGGTCGAGCACGTGATGCACGTCTGATCGCGCCTGCGTTTCCATGCGCACGTTGTACCGCAGGGGTGTGTCAGCGAACGGGCGACCCACGACTGCGTAGCCTCTCCGGCCGATGGAGGTCTGGCTGCACTCGTTCTCGTTCGCGCACCGGGTGGCACCCGCCGCAGCCGACGCCGAGCGGCTCGGTTTCGACGGCTTCATCCTCGCCGACAGTCAGAACCTCAACGCCGACATCTGGGTCGAGCTCGCGCTCGCCGGCGCGGCGACGTCGAGCATCAGGATCGGACCCGGCGTGACGAACCCCGAGACGCGCGACGTCGCGGTCACGGCGTCCGCCGCCGCGACGCTCCACGACGAGACCGGGGGTCGCGCGGTTCTCGGCCTGGGTCGGGGTGACTCGGCACTGTCGCAGCTCGGTCGCCGGCCCGTCCCGCTCGATCGGTTCGAGGACGCGCTCGTCGATCTGCAGGGGTACCTCGCCGGTGACGCGGTCGCGCGCGACGGCACCGACAGCAAGATCCGCTGGCTCCCCGACGACCGCCTGGCGAAGGTCCCGGTCTCGGTGGCGGCATCCGGACCGCGCGTGATCGCGATCGGGGCCCGTCATGCCGAGCGGATCGACTTCACCGTCGGAGCCGAGCACGACCGTGTCCGTTGGGCCGTCGGCACGGCGCGCGCGGCAGCACGAGAACGACCCGTCTCGCTCGGCGCCTTCGTCAACGTCGCGGTCCACGACGACCGGGCCGTCGCGCGCGACCTCGTGCGCGGCAGCACGGCGATCCTGGCCCGGTTCTCCGCGGAGGGCGCACCGCCCAACGGCCTCTCCGACGTGACGCGCACCGGCATCACGAGGCTCGCGGCCGAGTACGACCCGTCGCGTCACGGCGACGCGAGCGCACCTGCCGCGCGGCATCTCGACGACGACTTCGTCGACCGGTTCGCCGCGATCGGCCGCGCCGACGAGGTCACGGAGCGGCTCGCCGGGCTGGCCGCGCTCGGCATCGACCGCGTGATCGTCGTCGCGGGCTCGCTCGACGCGGACCCCGGCCTCGTCGCGGAGTCGAACGCGCGCTTCGCCGAGCAGGTCCTGCCCGCGTTGCACGACACGCGCTGACCTCCCTCACAAGGACGAGAGCTTCACCACCTCGGCCTGCGGCGTCTCGACGTCGCCCTGGGGGAGGAAGTAGCGCCAGAACACCGTGCCGAGGTTGCGCCCCTCGGTGTCGAGCCAGTTGGGCAGACCCGGATCGCGGTGCGCGAGCACCATCCGGAAGCTCCCGTCGGCCTCGAGCTGCGTGTTGGCACGATTCCGGCTGACCGACTTCGTCGTGTAGTCGTACATCTGGCTGAAGCGGTTCCACAGGCAGACGTTCGCGAAGCGGCACTCGGGCCAGCGACCGGTGATCACGAGCGCCTCGTCGTCCCCGATGTAG
Source organism: Acidimicrobiia bacterium (assembly GCA_035651955.1). Taxonomy (NCBI): domain Bacteria; kingdom Bacillati; phylum Actinomycetota; class Acidimicrobiia; species Acidimicrobiia bacterium. The sequence continues at coordinate 96,731 of DASRES010000069.1, read as the reverse complement.
TACGGCGCGAGTGAGTACGCCGCGTCGAACGCGGCGAACGCCATGTTCCCGGGCGGGACGGGCTTCGGGAACTGGTTCGGGACTGTCGAGAGGAACGCGGGCTTGAGCTCACCGGGTAGCGGCGCGTCGAGCGTCTTGCCCCGCACGTGGTTCGTCACTCGACGGATCGCGCGCGCGACGGTCTCGTCGTTCCAGCGCGCCCTCGGACCCGCCGGTGGGCGCGCCTCGATCGACAAGGGGACGTGCAACGTCTGCGAGGTGGCGGCGGGCTCGGGCCACTCGAAGTAGTGGCGCGTCGTGATGCGGCCGCCCTCGGCCGGGATGCCGAGCCAGTTGCGGTCCGCGGGCGCGCCACCGAGACGGATCTCGTAGTTCCCGTCGGCGTCGACGTCGATGTCGGCGTCGTTCAGGACACCCGCCGTCGCGGTCGCGTACTTCCCCTCCACCGCGCCGGCTTCCATGGTGAACGACGTGTACACCGCGCCCGCGAGCGCGCCGCGCACGACGTATTCGCGGTCGGCGGCCACGGGCGTCTCGAAGTACAGCGCGTCCGGGTTGTCGCCCGTGAAGCTGCGCGTCGGCGACACGATGCGCCGGAACACCGGCCGCTCCGGGTCGAACTCCTGGTGCGAGTAGAGCCCGCTCTGGAGGATGTGCGTCAGGTTGCGCAGCCCCTCGCCCACGTCGTCGGGATCCGTGATCCCGCGTTCCTCGCCGACGCACCGCTCGCTCGCCTCGCGCAGCACGTCCAGCAGCTCCAGGAACGCGGCACGCGACTCCGAGTCCGCCATGTCCTCCCCTTCGTTCAGGTCTCCGACCGGACGCCGAAGCGCTCGCAGTACTGACGGAAGGCAGCGCGCCGCTCGCCCGCGTCGAGACCGAAGTCGGACAGCGCGTACGTGACCGCGCCCCACTTCCCGCGCGGGTGGTCGGCCATGAAGGCGAGCATCAGCTTCTCGACCTCGGGCGTGAACGGCTGATCGGCCAGGTCGTAGATCGCGCGCACCGTCGCGACGTCGTCGGCCATGAACTCGTCGAACCGGACGTCGAGCGACTGATCCGCCGGGAGCACGTCGCGATCGCGGCACGCGGCCGTGAGGAAGTCTTCGATGATGCGCGACCAGTACGCGCCGAACCGGTGCGGGTCGACACGTTCCTGGCTCATGCGCGCCGTGTACGTCACCATCGTGCAGAAGGACGCCGTGATCGAGACGGGATCGCGGTGCGTGACGACGACGGTCGCGTCCGGGTACGTCGTCATGAGCGGCCGGAACTGCTCGAGGTGCTGCGGGGACTTCAGCACCCAGCGCGTCGGGCCGCGCTGGTGCTGCAGGACCTGGAGGACCTTCGTCGTCCATTGGTAGAACGGCGTCTGGTCCGTCGCCTTGTACCACGCACGCCAGCTCGGGACCGGCGCGAGGCAGTCGAAGAACATGGTCGATCCTGCGATCGCGAGCAGGTGGATCTCCTCGTGCACGTGGTCCGGGTACATGTCGTGCATGCGGCGCATGTGCGGGATGACGACGTCCTGCATCGCGAGCGCGTCGGCGCAGCGCTGCCAGCGCGGATCGACGTCGAAGTGCTTCCCTTGCTCGCCGAGCGGCGGAACCGGTTCGACGCTCTCCCAGTACGGCAGCGACCGCAGTGCCGGATCCGCCGCGATCAGGTTGTGCAGGTGCGTGGTGCCCGAGCGCGGCATGCCCGCGATCACGATGGGTCGCGCGACGGGCGTGTCGAGCGCGTCCGGGTGGCGCTTCAGGTAGTCGACGACGAGCAGCCGGTTCTTCAGGAACCGCTTCAGCTGCTCGTAGGTGCTGAACCGGCCGAGCGCGCTCAGCTGCCCCTCACGCTCGAGCGCGCCGAGCAGCACCGTGTACGGCTCGCGGTAGAGGTCGTCGCCGAAGTCGTCGAGCCCGGCCTCGGCGACCGCGTCCGCTTCGAGCTGCGCGAGATCGAACCGCAGCGCGGCCGCCGCGTCGCGGACGCCCTCGCGCATCGCGACCACCGAGTCCGGCAGCACCGGTTCGGCGAGGTCGAGGATGCGGACGGGCGCCGGACGGGTCATCACACGGCTCCTTCGGGACAGGGCATTCAATCACCCCGTCGCCGGCGGGTGCCCACGCTTGCCTCGGGCAGGTGAGCGCGCAACCGTTCGGGTCGTGGACGAGCTCGCCGCCCTGCTCACCGACGCGCTCGGCGAGGACCGCGTCCGGACTGACATCGACGTCGACGACGACGTCACGCACGACGAGACGCTCGGCGCGCGACCGGTCGCGCCGGTGGCCGTCGTGGAACCCACGTCGGCCGCCGAGGTCGCGCGCACGCTGGCGTTGTGCACCGAGCGACGCGTGCCGGTGACCGCCCGGGGCACGGGGTCGGGCTTGTCGGGTGGCTGCATCCCGCACGCCGGCGGCATCGTCGTCTCGTTCGCGCGGATGAACCACGTGCTCGACGTCGACGCGGACACGCATCTCGCCGTCGTCGAGCCGGGCGTGCGACTCGACCAGCTCGACGCCGTCCTCGCGCCGCTCGGCCTCGCGTATCCCGTCTACCCCGGCGAGTACAGCGCCACGATCGGTGGCAACGTCGCGACCAACGCGGGCGGGATGCGCGCCGTGAAGCACGGCGTCACCCGCCATCACGTCCTCGGCCTGGAGATCGCGCTCGCGACGGGTGAGCTGCTCCGGACCGGAGGCCGCACCGTCAAGACGTCGTCCGGCTACGACCTCACCCAGCTGGTCGTCGGATCGGAGGGGACGCTCGCGCTCGTCACGGAGGCGACGCTCAAGCTCGCGCCGCGCCCCGCGCACGCCGCGACCCTGCTCGCGCCGTTCCCGACCGTCGACGGCGTCGCGGGCGCGGTGCCGAGGGCCATCACGAGCGGCGTGTCGCCGTCGATCCTCGAGTACGTCGACATGCTCACGATGGCCGCGATCGAGCGGGAGTACGACGTCGACGTCGGTGTGCCGCCCGACGTGAAGTCGAGCGCGCTCGCGTACCTCGTCGCGCGCATGGAGGCCGACGACGAGCGCCGACTCGAGGAGGACGTCCAACGTGTCGCCGAGCTGCTCGTCACGCTCGGTGCCGTGGACGTCTACGTGCTGCCGTCGCACGCGGCGATGCAGCTTGTCGAGGCGCGCGAGAAGGCGTTCTGGCTCGCGAAGGCGAACGGCGCGGACGACATCGTCGACGTCGCGGTGCCTCGCGCCGCGCTGCCGGAGTTCATGGCGACGGCGAACGAGATCGGGACGGCGCACGGCGCGTGGATCGCGGGCTGCGGTCACGCGGGTGACGGCAACGTCCACCTCGCGGTCTTCCAGCAGGACCGTGAGGCCCGCGAGCAGGTGATGCTCGAGCTGTTCCGCGCGGGGATCGCGCTCGGGGGCGTGATCTCGGGCGAGCACGGGATCGGCACCGCGAAGAAGCCGTACTTCCTCGCGCTCGAGGACCCCGCCAAGATCGCGCTGATGCGACGCATCAAGCACGCGTTCGACCCGGCAGGGATCCTCAACCCGGGCAAGATCTTCGACGTGGAGGCCGCGCCGTGAACGGTGGCGAATCGCTCGTGCGCACACTCGTCGGGTCCGGTGTCGAGACGTGCTTCATGAACCCGGGCACGTCCGAGATGCACTTCGTCGCGGCGCTCGACGCCGTCCCCGAGATGCGCGGCGTGCTCGCGCTCTTCGAAGGCGTCGCGACCGGCGCGGCCGACGGGTTCGCGCGCATGGCCGAGCATCCCGCCGCGGTCCTCCTGCACCTCGGGCCCGGTCTCGGCAACGGCCTCGCGAACCTGCACAACGCGCGCAAGGGCCACGTGCCCGTCGTCAACGTCGTCGGTGACCACGCGAGCCACCACAAGCAGTACGACGCCCAGCTCGAGTCCGACATCGAGACCGTCGCCCAGAACGTGTCGTCGTGGATACGACGCTGCGCGACGGCCGCCGACGTCGGCCGCGACGCCGCCGAGGCCGTCGCGGCCGCGCTCGGTCCGCCCGGTCAGGTCGCGACGCTCATCCTCCCGGCCGACTCGTCGTGGAGCGACGGCGGCTCGCCCGGTGCGCCGGTGACGCCGGCCGCGCGCCACCACGTCGACGCCGACACGATCGACACCGTCGCGAAAGTGCTGCGGAGCGGTGAATCGGTTGCGCTGCTGCTGGGCGGCACGGCGTTGAGCGAGCGCGCGCTCCACGCGGCTGCGCGCATCGCGGAGGCGACCGGCGCGCAGCTTCTGGCCGAGACATTTCCCACGCGCGTCGAGCGCGGCGCCGGACTTCCCGAGCCGACGCGGCTCGCGTACCTGGCCGAGTTCGCGTCGATGCAGCTGGAGCCGTTCCGTCACCTCGTGCTCGTCGACGCGAAGGCGCCGGTGTCGTTCTTCGCGTACCCGGGCAAGCCGAGCTACCTCGTGCCGGACAATTGCGAGGTGTCGTCCCTCGCCGGCACGACCGACGACGCGGAGCGGGCGCTCGACGATCTGGTCGAGGCCCTCGGCGCACCCGCCGTGAGCACGTCGGCTGCGGACGTCCGGCGGCCCGATCGTCCGACGGGCGCGCTGACGACCGACGCGATCGCGGCCGCCATCGGCGCCCTGCTCCCCGAGGGTGCGATCGTCTCGGACGAGGCGCAGACGTCGGGCCTGTCGAACCCCGCGGCGACCGCCGATTGCCCGCGCCACAGCTGGCTGTGCCTGACCGGCGGCGCGATCGGCCAGGGGCTCCCGGTCGCGACCGGAGCCGCGGTCGCGGAGCCCGACCGTCCCGTCGTCGCGCTCGAGGCCGACGGCAGCGCGCTGTACACGATCCAGTCGCTGTGGACCCAGGCCCGCGAAGGGCTCGACGTGACGACGATCGTCTACGACAACCGGTCGTACTCGGTCCTCAACATGGAGCTGAACCGTCTCGGTGCCGCTGCGGGACCGCGCGCGAAGGAGATGCTCGACCTCCACGGGCCGGAGCTGGACTTCGTGTCGATCGCGACGGGTTTCGGTGTGCCCGCGACGCGCGCGGAGACGGCCGACCACCTCACGACGCAGCTCGAGCACGCGCTCCGCGAGCCCGGACCGCATCTGATCGACGCGATCGTCCCCGCGATGTTCTGAACCGCGCGATGCCGCCTCGCGTCGACGGCGCGGGTAAGAACGGCTCGATGGCGTCGAACGAGTCCGGACCGACACCGCGGCGCGACTTCGAGGTGTCGCTGACGAAGCCGTCGGAGACGATCGACGTCGCGGAGTGGGCGGGATCGATCCCGCAGGTCGGTGGGACGCCGCCGCACGTCCGGGTGGGCCGGCGGTGGATCAACCTCCTCTGGTCGATCCCGATCGCGGTCGTGCTGGTCGTCGTGCTCGTCGCCGTCGCCAAGGGGTTGCGCAACATGCCGTCGGTGGCGCACTTCGTGCACCGGTATCCGGGGACGATCGCGCCGAACCCGCACCCCGCGTATCTCGGTCTGCCGTCGTGGCTGCGCTGGCAGCACTTCTTCAACCTGTTCTTCATGGCGTTCATCATCCGCTCGGGCGTGCAGATCCTCGCCGACCACCCGCGCCTCTACTGGACCCGCCACTCGACGCCCGGACGCGAGTGGCTGCGCTTCCAGAAGCCGGTCCCGCCCGATCCGATGTGGACCGCGAAGCAGGACTCCGTGAAGCTGCCGGGTCAGGTCGGGTTGCCGGGGATCCGGCACTCGATCGGTCTCGCGCGGTGGTGGCACTTCACGTTCGACGTCCTGTTCCTGCTGAACGGCGCGGTGTTCTACGCGTTGCTGTTCGCGACGCCGCAGTGGCAGCGCATCGTGCCGACGACGTGGAAGGTGTTCCCGAGCGCAGGATCCGTCGCGCTGCAGTACCTGTCGTTGCAGTGGCCGTACAACCACGGCTGGGTCGCGTACAACGGGCTCCAGCTGATCTCGTACTTCGTGACGGTCTTCGTCGCGGCACCGCTCGCCTTGCTGACTGGTCTCGGCCAGTCACCCGCGGTGTCGAACCGGTTGACCCCGATCAGTCACCACCTGAGCTCGCAGGTCGCGCGCTCGATCCACTTCCTCGTGCTGTGCTGGTTCCTGGTCTTCATCTTCATGCACACCGCGATGGTGTGGACGACCGGCCTGCTGACGAACCTCAACCACATCACGCTCGGCAACGACACGAGCAGTTGGGCGGGCTTCGGGTTGTACGTGGTGTGGATGGCGATCGTGGTCGCGGCGTGGATCGCGGCGACGCCGTTCACGTTGCGCCATCCGCGGGTCGTGCAACGCGTCGGAGCGACGGTGACGGGCCCGGTGCAGGGCCTGTTCGAGCACATCGATCCCAACCCGCGCCAGTACACGGAGGCCGACATCTCGCCCCACTTCTGGCTGAACGGGCGCATGCCCGACTCGGACGAGTTCCGGCGGCTCGTCGACACGCGCTTCGCGGACTACCGCCTGCACGTGTACGGCCTCGTCGCCCACCCGCGCGACTTCACGCTCGACGAATTGCGTTCGATGCCGCACCAGGAGCAGATCACGCAGCACTTCTGCATCCAGGGGTGGTCGGGGGTCGCGAAGTGGGGCGGCGTCCCGATGCGCGACCTGCTCGCGCTCGTCGAGCCGGCCGCCGACGCGCGCTACGTCGTCTTCTACTCGTTCGGTGAGGGGTCCGACGGTGGCACCTACTACGACGTGCACCCGCTCGAGCTGATGTACCGCGAGCTGTCGCTGCTCGCGCTCGAGATGAACGGCGAACCGCTCCCGGTCGCGCACGGCGCGCCGATCCGGTTGCGCAACGAGGTCGAGCTCGGGTTCAAGCAGGTGAAGTGGATCCGCGCGATCGAGGTCGTCGCCGAGTTCCGTCACATCGGCGGCGGTCACGGCGGCTACAACGAGGATCACGAGTTCTTCGGGTACCGCCAGGCGATCTGACGACGGCGCGTCGCTCGCTACAACGGGTGCTGCTGGAAGAACTGCCAGATGACGTCGTTCGCCGAGATCGAGAACGTCGTCCTTCCGACGATCGCGGCGATCGATCGCGAGAACGGGCTGCCCGGCCACGCGTGCCCGCCGTCGGTGACGCGGTACAGCTCGACGGTCGCGTCGGCCGGGCACCTCCACGTGAGGAGGGTGACGTCGCTCGCGACGGCGCGCTCCGCGGGCGGCGCGCTCGCGCACCCGTTGCGCGTCGCCCAGGCGGCCGTGATCTCGGGGATGGACGGGCCCTTCGTCTGCGCGGCCGCGGCGCCCGACTGCCCGAGCGTCTTGCCCGATCCGTCGGGCGCGGGCAGCGCGAGCGCCTTCGGTCCCAGACCGCCGTTGTAGGAGACGAACGGATCGGCGGTGCCGTGGAACGCGACGACCGGGACCGGACGCGCGAAGGTGCATCCGTCGATCTCCCGGATGCCTGCGACGGGTGCGGCCGCGGCGACGCGGTCGGCGTACGCGCACGCGACGGCCGACGTCATGAACGCACCGTTCGACAGACCGGTGACGAACACGCGGTTGTCGTCGACACACAAGGTGCGATCGACCTCGTCCAGCAGGTTCCCGATGAACGCGACGTCCGCGCCGTGGAGGTCGGTGTTCCACAACGCAACCGCCGTGCCACTTCCCTGCGGCGTGATCGTGACGAACCTGTGCGCGTCGCCGTACGGTCCGAGCCCGGACATCTTCGTGTGGACGACCGCACCTTCCTCGTAGCCGTGCAGGTCGAGGACGACGGGCATCGGCACGTGCGGGTCGTAGGACGGCGGTACGTGGCGGATGTACCAACGCGCCGCGCCCTGCGAGGTCGTGTTCACGCGGGTCTCGCCCGGTGCGACGGGTGTGCTCGCGCGACAGCCGGGCGACGGCTTCGCGGCGACGGCCTGCGTTGGCTTCGGCGACACTCCCGTCGTCGTCGAACTCGCGCCGTGCTTCACTCCGTTGCTCGAGCACGCCGCGACGGCGACGACGAACAGCAGCATGAGCGCGCGCGACCAGGGCGGGATCCGTGTCGACATCGGGCGGCAGTGTTGCGCACCGAGTGCAGGAACACCAGGGTGATGGGTGACGGCGATCGGAGAGTGGGACGGTCCCAGATGCAGACACCCGACGAGATGTTCGACCTCACCGGCAAGGTCGCGGTGGTGACCGGGGGGAGCCGCGGGATCGGTCGCGCGGTCTCCGAAGGGCTCGCCGCGGCCGGCTGCGACGTGGTGATCGCGAGCCGGAAGCTCGACGCGTGCGAGAAGGCGGCCGCGGAGATCCGCGACGCGACTGGCCGGCGCGCGCTGCCCGTAGCCTGTCACGTCGGCCGTTGGGACGACTGCGACCGCCTCGTCGACGCGGTGTACGGCGACCTCGGACGGTGCGACGTGCTCGTCAACAACGCGGGCATGTCACCGCTCTACGACGGTCTCCCCTCGGTCACGCAAGAGCTCTACGACAAGGTGCACGCAGTGAACGCGCGCGGCCCGTTCCGTCTCGGCGCGCTGTTCGGCGCGCGCATGGCGGACGGCGACGGGGGATCGATCATCAACGTGACGACCGCGGGGTCGTTGCGCCCCGACCCGACGGACCTCCCGTACGCGATGGCAAAGGCCGGCCTGAACGCGCTCACCCTCGGGCTCGCGGCGGCGTTCGCGCCGAAGGTGCGCGCCAACCTCGTGCTGCCCGGCGCGTTCGACACGGACATCACGAAGGCGTGGGCTCCCGGGACGAAGGAGCGCGCGGCCGCGCTGAACCCGATGAAGCGGATCGGACGCCCCGAGGACATGGTCGGCGTGTGCGTGTTCCTCGCGAGCGACGCCGCGAGCTACGTGAACGGCGCGCAGATCCTCGTCGACGGTGGCCTGTTCCGGACGCTGTAGAAGGCGCGATGAGTTCCGCGCCGTCGGGGCGTCGGAGGTGACATGCGAATCGTCCTGAGCGACTTCATCAGCCTCGACGGCGTGGTGCAGGCACCCGGCGGCGCCGAGGAGGACACCGACGGCGGCTTCCGGAACGGAGGCTGGTCGATGCCGTTCTTCGACCCGGACGCGATGGGCCCCGTGGTCGGCGAAGGCCTCGCGCAGACGGAGGCGCTCGTGTTCGGCCGGCGCACGTGGGAGGTCATGGCATCCGCGTGGCCCGAGCGCGCGGGCGACCCGTTCGCCGACCGGATGAACGAGATCCCCAAGTACGTCGCGTCGCGGACACTGTCGGCCGAGGAGGCGTCGTCACGCTGGCGCAACACGACGTTGCTCGGCGGCGACGACGCGATCGGAGCGATCCGCGACCTGCGCGGCCGCCGCCGCGACGGCGTCCTCCAGGTGCTCGGGAGCTCGTCGCTCGCCCGCCAGCTCGTCGAGCGCGACCTCGTCGACGAGTACATGCTGATGATCGAGCCGATCGTGCTCGGGGGCGGCAAGTCCATCTTCCCGACGGACGGGCGCGCCCGCCCGCTCGAGCTCGTCTCGGTCACGCACGCGAGCACCGGCGTGTTGATCTGCACGTACCGCCCCGCCGCGACGTGACCTCGGGCGCGCCCGAGGGCCACGCGGTCAGGCTTGCGCGATGCGGACGAGGTTCCCCGAGGGGTCGCGGAACGCGCAGTCGCGCGCGCCCCACGGCTGGGAGGCCGGCTCCTGCAGCACCTCGGCACCCGATGCGCGCACCTTCTCGAACGTCGTGTCGAGATCGTCGGATCGGAAGATCGCGGCCTGCAGCGATCCTTGCGTGACGAGCGACAGGAGCGCGTCGCCCTCGGCCTGGGATCGACCGCCGTGCGGCTGGAACAGGACGATGTCGACGTCCTGCCCGGGCGCGCCGACGGTGACCCAGCGGAAGCCGCTGGACGCGACGTCCTGGCGCACCTCGAGGCCGAGCGCGTCACGGTAGAAGCCGAGCGCCTCGTCGGGGTCGTGGACGGGGATGAACATTGCGGAGACGTTGACTGCCATGGAGCGACCCTAAGGGGACCGGTCCGACGCGCGCTTCTCCGATCCTGCTCGGTGCGGCTCGAGCGGTCAGGCCGTCACCGGGCTGCGTCGCGGACGCGTCACGATCATCGTCACGCACGCCGGCACCGCCTCGAGCTCGCGGTGATCGCGAGCGCGGTACCGGGACGGCGCCTCACCGACGATCTCGGTGAAGCGCGCGCTGAACGACCCGAGCGACGTACAGCCCACCGCGACGCACGTGTCGGTGACCGACATCCCCTGGCGCAGCAGATGCTGGGCGCGCTCGATCCGTCGCGTCATCAGGTAGGAGTACGGGGTCTCGCCGTACGCGGCACGGAACTTGCGCGAGAAGTGCGCGGGCGACATCAGCGCCGCGCGCGCCATCGCGGGAACGTCGAGAGGCGCTGCGTACTCCCGGTCGATCAGGTCGCGCGCCCGGCGCAGGTGGGCGAGATCGGCGAGTTCCTCGGGCGCCATCCCGACGAACGTACGCGAACGAAGTCGCGAAGCGACCAGATCTCCAACATCGAAGCGCCTGTGGGCACCGGTGCTCTCGACGTCGGCGCGCTCGGAGGGACTCGAACCCCCAACCTTCTGATCCGTAGTCAGATGCTCTATCCATTGAGCTACGAGCGCGGGTTGGTGAAGGAGTCAGTGTAGGCGCGTCCTCGCGCGTCAGCCCGGGCCGGGCCCCGGGCAGGTGGTGTCGAACGGCACGCCGGCGAAGCGGTCGGCCACCCACCGCGCCACGGCGTCGAGCGACGACGTCACCACGCCCTCGTGGTCGAGGCCCGGGTAGGTGCGGTACTCAAGCGGTACCCCGAGGCGGCAGAGCCGCCCCACCATCGCGGCCGTCGCGGGCGCGGGCACGTCCTCGTCGGCGAGGCCCTGCAACACGAGCGTCGGAGCGTTCCAGCGCGCGCGATCGGGATCGTCGTCGCGGCCGAGCTCCGCGCTGACGCGCGACATCGCGACCGGATCGCCGACGAAGACGTGCCCGACGGGATGCGCCGTGAGGTCGTTCGTCACGTCGTCGACGCAGCCCGTCGCGAGATCGGGCAGGAACCGGCGCGCCGCGGGCGCGACGAGTGACGAGAGGTGGACGGCCGGGTCCACGACGCCGAGACCGGCCACGGCATAGAGCGCGTACGCCTGCTCGACGGGATCCGCGGTTGCCTGCGCGAGCGGCACGAGCGCTTCGAGCGTCGACGCGGGCGCGAGCGCGACGGTGCCCACGTACGGCCACTGCGGCGCGATGCGTGCGGCGTCCTGCGCGGTGAACAGCGCGGTCTCCCCGCCCTCGGAGTGACCGACGGTCGCCCACGCACGCGTGATGCGCCCGGGCAGGAGCTGGTGCGCGGCGGTCACTGCGTCGACGACCGCCGCCGCGTTCGCGTGACCCACGAGGTAGGGATGCACGCCCGGCGTCCCGAGCCCGGGGTAGTCGGTGGCAACCACGGCAAAGCCGTGGGCGAGCAACGATCGCACCTCGCGCACCGCGCTCGCGTCGTGCCCGAGGTCGGCGGCAAGCGACGGCGCGCACCGATCCGCGAGACCGGTCGTCCCGTGCGCCCACGCGACGGCGCGCCAACCGCCGTGTGGCTGTACACCGCGCGGCACCAGGACGAGACCGCTCACAGCGATGCCGCGCCCCGCGACGTCCCGCGACTCGTACAGGATCTCCCAGCGACGGGCGCTGCCGAGCGTCGGATCGCGCCCCGGTACGGCGCGTGCCGCAAGCAGACGGCCGCGCGGGCTGCCCGCGACACCGCCCGGCACGAGGTAGCGCGAATCGCGCACGTGGAGCGCGGCCACGCCTCCGCTCGCCGGTCCGCTGCACGCGCCGACGACCGCGCACACGGCTGCGACGAGGCGCACCGCGCGAGGTCTCATCGGCCGGGCAGTCAATCACCAGGAGAGGCACGCGCGCGCGGCGCGAAACCGGCACGGATCGCCCACGTGAACCAGTGGCGGCGCCCGAACCGAGTAACTAACGTCTCGTCAGATGCGGACTGTCCGGGGGGACGGCGAACGGGCGACGGCCCGGTTCGTTGGCGGTCGGGTGACCGCCGGGCCGATGCGTCGGCGTCCCTGCCCGCGGTCTCGGGGGTAGGTGTGCACGCATTCCTCGGATACACCTTCAGCGGGCTCATCACCGCGTCCATCTACGCGGTCGCCGCGAGCGGTCTCGTCCTCACGTACACCACGACCGGGGTCTTCAACTTCGCCCACGGCGCCATCGGCATGGTCGCCGCCTTCGCGTATTGGGACCTTCGGTTCGGTTGGAACCTTCCCGCACCGATCGCGCTGATCGTCACGCTCTTCGTGCTCGCACCCATCTTCGGGGCGTTCATCGAGGTCGTGATCATGCGCAACCTGCAGGGCACGTCCGAGACGACGAAGCTCGTCGCGACCCTGAGCCTGCTGGTAGCCCTGCTCGGTCTGTCCCTGTGGATCTGGGACCCGAACAAGGCCCGCCCGATCCGCAGCTTCTGGCAGGGCAACGCGGTCTCGATCCTCGGCGTCCGGCTGTCGTGGCACGAGTGCTGCGCGTTCCTCATCGCGATCGCGGTCGCGATCGGGCTGAGACTCCTGCTCTACCGCACCCGCATCGGCGTCTCGATGCGCGCCGCGGTGGACGACCGGCCGCTGGCGCAGCTCAACGGCGCCCGCCCCGACGCCGCGTCGATGCTCGCGTGGGCCATCGGGTGCTCGCTCGCCGCCCTCAGCGGCATCCTCATCTCCCCGACGCTGCTGCTCTCGGCGCTGCCGCTGACGCTGCTGATCGTCAACGCGTACGCCGCTGCGATGTTCGGCCGGTTGCGCAGCCTCCCGATGACGTTCGTCGGCGCGCTCGTGCTCGGCCTCGCGGCCGACTACTCACGCGGCTACATCATCAACAAGGTGCCGTCGAACTTCACCCCGTACCTGACGGGCCTCGTCGCGTCGGTGCCGATCATCCTGCTGTTCATCATCCTGCTCGTGCTGCCGGGCACGCGTCTGCGTGGACACGGGGTGCACCGCACGCGCGAGAACCTGCCCAAGCCGACGTGGTCCGGGACGGCGTTCTTCGCCGCCGCGATGGTCGTCGGCGCGGCGATGATGACGCTCGTCATCGGCCGGGCCGACCTCAACAACGTGAACCGCATGTGGGGCCTGGCGATCATCGCTCTGTCGATGGTCCCGCTGATCGGCTACGCGGGCCAGATATCCCTGTGCCAGCTGTCGTTCGGCGCGATCGGCGCCGTCGTCATGGCCCACCTCGGCGGCGTCCACGGCAACCCGCTCGCGCTGCTGCTGGGCGGCGTGGTCGCGGCCGCGGTCGGCGCGCTCATCGCGCTCCCGGCGCTGCGCCTCTCGGGGATCTACCTCGCGCTCGCGACCGCCGCGTTCGCCGTCATGCTCGACCGGTGGATCTGGCTGCTGCCGAAGTTCACGATCTTCCACCACTCGTTCGACATCTTCCAGCAGGGCTCGCTCACCATCAGCCGCGTCGGGGTGTTCGGCTACCAAGCGGACAGTGATCGCGCGTACTTCATCTTCGGAGCGATCATGTTCGGCGTCTTCGCGCTGCTCGTCGCGTGGATCCGCCGCAGCGGTTTCGGGCACCGTCTGCTCGCGATGAAGGACAGCCCCGCCGCGTGCGCGACGCTCGGACTGAACCTCACGTTCACGAAGGTGGCGGTGTTCGCGATCTCCGCGTTCATCGCCGGCATCGGCGGTGCGATCTACGGCGGCGCGCTGCGCGTGGCGGACTCGAGCCAGACGTTCGACTTCTTCACCGGCTTGTCGATCCTGCTCGTCATGGTGATCGCCGGCATCGGGTCGCTCGGTGCCGCCTTCAGCACGGGCTTCTTCCTCGGCGCGCCGATCCTCGCCAACCTGTTCCCGTCGCTGAAGCAGTTGCAGACGGTCCTCGTCGGCTTCGCCGGCATCGGGCTCGGACAGAACCCGAACGGCTTCATCCAGAAGGACATCCGGCCGCGCTACAACGTGATGGTGCGCGAGCCGCTGTCGATCGTCGCGCTGGTCGTCGCGATGATCATCACCTGGTTGTTACGCACAACGGGGATCATCGCGAACTACCCGTTCGCGATCATCGAGCTCGCGCTGCTCGCGCTCGGTCCGCAGCTCGGCGAGTACCTCGCGCGCAGGCGTCGCGCGCCCGAGGAGATCGAGCCCGGCGTGACGCCGCTCGAATGGGTCGGGATCACCGAGCCGTTCACGGCCGACCGGGTCGCCGAGATGGACCGCGCGCTCGGGCTCGGCGACGGCGAGGCGGTCGCGCACGCGGAGCGGGCCGGGTAGCCATGGCGACCCTGTCGGTCAACGCGGTGACGGTCCGGTTCTCGGGCAACGTCGCGGTCAACGACGTGTCGCTGACCGCCGAGAGCGGGCACATCACCGGGCTCATCGGGCCGAACGGCGCCGGCAAGACGACGTTGTTCAACGTCGTCACCGGTCTGCTGCAGCCGAACGCGGGAACGGTGACGCTCGACGGCACGAACCTGACGAAGCTCCCGCCGTTCAAGCGCGCCCGCAAGGGCGTGGCCCGGACGTTCCAGCGCCTCGAGCTGTTCTCGATGCTCACCGCGCGCGAGAACATCCGCGTCGCCGCCGACATCCACCGGGGTTGGGCCCGTGACCGGCGCTCCCCGGACGTGATCGCCGACGAGATCATCGAGCGCGTCGGCCTGCAGCCGGTCGCCGACATCCGGGTCGACGCGCTGCCCACCGGCCAGGGACGTCTCGTCGAGCTCGGCCGTGCGCTCGCGACCAATCCCAAGGTCCTGCTCCTCGACGAGCCGGCATCGGGTCAGGACGAGAGCGAGACTCACCGCTTCGCCGAGCTGCTCCGCAGGCTCGCCGCCGACGGCATGGCCGTCCTGCTGGTCGAGCACGACATGGGGCTCGTCATGGAGGTGTGCGAGCGCATCAACGTGCTCGACTTCGGGGAGCTCATCGCGTCGGGCACGCCCGGGGAGATCCGCGTGAACGACGCCGTCCTCGCCGCCTACCTCGGCACCGCCGCGGAGCCGAAATGATGCGCCCGCCGTCGACGAACGGAATCGCGCCGCTGCTCGAGCTGCGCGACGTGCACGCCGCGTACGAGCGCATCGAGGTGCTGCACGGCGTCGACCTCACGCTGCCGCCGGGCGCGGTGTTCGCGGTCCTCGGTCCGAACGGTGCCGGCAAGACGACGATGCTGCGCGTCGTCGCCGGTCTGCACCGGCCGACTCGCGGCGACGTCTACATGGCCGGCCGGCGCGTCACCGGCGCGAAGGCCGACGAGCTCGCCCGCCGGGGCGTCTGCACGATCCCGGAGGGCAAGGGCGTCTTCCCGAACCTCTCGGTCCGCGAGAACCTGCGCATGGCGACGTACACGGGCGCCAAGCTGAGCGACATCGAGGAGGCGGCGTACGCCCGCTTCCCCAGGCTGAAGGATCGTCGCACCCAGCAGGCGGGCACGCTGTCGGGCGGTGAGCAGCAGATGCTCGCGATGTCGCGCGCGATGGCGACGAACCCGGCGCTGCTGCTGCTCGACGAGCTGTCGATGGGTCTCGCCCCGCTCATCGTCGAGCAGATCTACGAGGTCGTCGCGCAGGTGGCGAAGGAGGGCGTGTCGATCCTGGTCGTCGAGCAGTTCGCCGCGACCGTCCTCGGCGTGGCCGACGTCGCGGCGATCATGGTGCAGGGCAGAGTGGTCCGGACGGGCTCGCCGGCCGAGATGGAGTCCGAGCTGAGCAGTGCATACCTCGGGAGCTGAAGAGATGATCGAGAGCACCGACCGCGTGGAGCAGTTCAAGGCGGACATCGCCGACATGCGGCTCAAGGACCCGTCGATCGCACGCGAGCAGCAGCTCCTGCGACTCGGCGGGGTGATGCTCGTCGCCGGGCTCGTCATCTCGATCGCGTCCTACTTCGGGTCGCACAGCGCCGCGGCCGCGGCCGGGGGCGGGATGGGTGCGTCGCAGGGCGACTACATCGTCGTGGCGCTGATCGGCGTGACCGTCTCGGTGGTCGGCGCCGCGCTGTTCCTCCGCTACTCGATCGCACAGTTCCTGCGCTTCTGGATGGCCCGCCTCATCTACGAGCAGCAGGCCCAGACCGACCGCATCGTCGCCACGACGACCAAGGCGGACGGGCTCGCGACCAAGAGCTGAGCCGCGCTCGGAGCATCCCTGCGCACAAATCTGACGGAGCGTTAGAGTGCGTGCGCCCCGGCCATCGGGTCCGGGCCGAAGCAGGGGGGAAGGTCCGCATGAGGGTGATGCGGTGGTGCGTCCCCGTCGTGATCGTGGCGATGGTGGGCGTGTCGGCGTGCAGTCGCTCGAGCAGCAAGAGCTCGAGCAGCAAGAGCTCCAACACGACCTCGAGCAGCAACACGGCGTCGGGTGACTTCGGCACCATGAAGGGCGTCTGCGGCCCGGGCAACGCGAAGGGAGCGACCGACCTCGGCGTGACCGACACGTCCATCCGGGTCGGCACGATGTCCGACCCCGGCGCGCAGGCGCAGCCGGGCCTGAACCAGGAGCTGTTCGACAGCGCGACCGCGTTCGTCGCGTGGTGCAACGCGGCCGGCGGCATCCTCGGCCGGAAGCTCACGCTCGACAAGTGGGACGCCGCGCTGACCGAGGTCGCGGCGAAGATGATCCAGGCCTGCCAGGTCGACTTCTCGCTCGTCGGCAACGGTGAGGCACTCGACTCCAGCGGCGTCGCGCAGCGCGTGAAGTGCGGCCTGCCGGAGGTGAGCGCCTACGACGTGTCGGCGCAGGCGGGCACCGCGCCGCTGTCGGTGCAGGCGATCCCGACGCCCGACAACCAGAGTCGTCTGGGCGGCGCCTACCGGATGCTGAAGGTCGTCGATCAGCCCGCGACGCAGCACTACGGCCTGCTCAACAGCCAGTACCAGGCGATCAAGGACTCCGGGAACCGCAACCGTGCTGCCGCCAAGCAGCTCGGGTACACGGAGACCTACTACGACGAGCTGCCGTTGTCGGTCGACAACTACCGACCGTACGCGCAGAACCTGCAGACCAAGGGCGTGCAGGTGTTCACGTACCAGGGGAACCCGGACCAGGTCGCGGCGCTGCTCAAGTCGCTGTCGGACCTCGGGTACCACCCGAAGTACGCGATCCTCGACGCGAACCACTACGACCCGAAGCTGATCCAGGACGCGGGACCGGCGATCACCGGCACGAAGGTGCTCGTGAACAGCTACCAGTGGCCGTTCGAGCTCGCGAGCCAGAACCCGGCGACGAAGCAGTACATCGACCTCTTGGCGAAGTACGCGCACGCGCAGCCGAAGGGCCTCGGCATGAACGCGTGGTCGGCGTGGTTGCTGTGGGCGCAGGCCGCGAAGCAGTGCGGCTCGAACCTCACGCGCAAGTGCATGTTCGACCATGCCAACGGCGTCGAGAACTGGACCGGCGGTGGACTCCACGCGCCGAACAAGACCGGCAACGCGTCGACGCCCGGCAGCGAGTGCTTCACGCTGATGGAGGCGACGCCGACCGGATTCGTCGTCAACAAGGACGTCCTCAAGCCCAACAAGGACGGCGTGTACAACTGCGATCCCGCGAACGTCTTCGACCTGAAGGGCTTCCCGCAGCCCTCCTGACGACGTCCGCGACACGCACGGCGAACGGGCCCGACCGGCAACCTGCTGGTCGGGCCCGTTGCATCCCGGCATTGGTCGACGTACGATTTACCTGACGAGTCAGACATATCCGGCTCGAAGACGTCCGGGAGGCGCCCGATGGAGGTGCGCAGGCTCAACGGCGCGCTCGGTGCGGTCGTGGACGGCGTGTCGTTGGAGTCGATCGACGACGCGACGTTCGCGCAGGTTCGCACCGCGCTCCTCGAGCACCAAGTCCTGTTCTTCCGCGACCAGGACCTCGGTGACGACGGTCAGCTCGCGCTCGCGCGCCGGTTCGGGACGCCGAGCGTCTACCCGATCAGCAAGCACTTCGGGGGCACGCAGGCGCTGCACGTGATCGCCGACAGCGCCGACAGCCCGCCGGACGCCGACAACTGGCACACCGACATCACCTGGATCGAGCGGCCACCCGCGGTCGCGACGCTCGCCGCGCTCGAGATCCCCGCGTACGGCGGCGACACGATGTGGGCCGACCTCTACGGCGCGTTCGAGCGCATCTCACCGCCCCTGCGAGACGCGCTGCGCGGGCTGCGCGTCCGTCACACGCAGGGCCGCGACTTCTGGGAGCGCTACTCGCGCATCGCGGGGACCGAGCACCTGCAGGAGCTGCAGCAGGCGTTCCCCGGCGCCACCCACCCCCTGGTGCGCACGCATCCCGAGACGGGCCGCGACGCGCTGTTCGTCGCCGGGTCGTTCATGGACTCGATCGTCGGCCTCCACCCCGACGAGAGCGCGTGGCTGCTCGAATGGCTGCGCCGCCGGGTCGAGGACCCGAACCTGCAGGTGCGGTGGAGCTGGCGCAGGGGCGACGTCGCGATCTGGGACGAGCGCTGCACGAACCACCGCGCCCTGAGCGACCACTACCCGCAGGACCGGCGGATGCGCCGCTGCACCGTCGACGGCGACACGCCGTTCGTGCGCGCTCCCAGAGAGACGGTCAGCGCGCAGGCGTGACGCGCGCAAATGCGCCGAGCACCCGAGTCATCGCCGGGATCACACGCGCGAGCTGCGCCGCGCCGTCGCGCTCGGCGAACGCGTCGAGCAATGTCCCGAGCACTTCGCCCGCCACGCGGTGACCGCGTGCCGTCAGCTTGACGTTCACACGACGCGCGTCCTGCGTGTCGCGCACTCGTCGCACGAGTTGCGCGTTCGCCAGTCGGTCGACGGTGCGGGTGATGCCGCCGGAGGTGACGACCAGGACCTCGTTGAGCCGCGTCGCCGTCATCGCGTGCGGTGGACCGGCGAGCGCGAGCGCGACGAGGACGACGGCGTCAGAGTCGTTGAGCCCGAGAGGCTTGAGCGTGTCCTGCACCCACGCGCTCACGTGCCGAGCCGCGCGTACGACTGCCAGAAGCGTCGCGGCGGCATCTGCATCGACGTCGGGGAACTCGCGACGCACCCCCTCACGGACGACCGCGACGTCGTCGGGCGTCTCCCGGCGCGCGGTCACTGGTGGCGCAGCGCGGTCTCGAGCTCCACCGCGGGATCGGGCAACGCCGCGCGGCCCGTCGTGATCACGACCCGGTGCAACGCGCCGTCGAAGCGCGCCGGCGGCGTGTAGTCGTCGCACACCGGGAACCCGCGGCCGTACCCGATCGTGAGGAACGCGCCGTTCGGGCTCCAACGGAACGGGACGTCGACCGGGATGCGTGCGCTCGTGATCTCGTCGCCGTCCGCGTACAGCGTGCCGGTGCCTCCAGGCGACGAGCGTGTGAACGCGAAGCCGAGCCGGGTCGCGCCGGCGGGAACCGGTACCGAGACGCGGTGCACGGACGCGCCGACGTTGTTGAGCACCCACGTGAGCGTGCCGTCGGCGACGAACCACGCCCAGCCGTTCGTCCAGTCGCCCTGCTCGCACAGGACGCCCGTGGTCGTCGGCACGAGCGGCTCGTCGAGCACCGCGACCATCGCGAAGTCGTTCCCGACGAGCGACGGGCCCGCCTCCTCGTGCACGGACGTGCCCGGTGGCAGGTCGAAGCGTCTGCGCCCCGTCAGCCAGCGGAAGTCGACGTGCGCGAACCGGTTCACGATGCCGTCGTCGATCGGGAGCACACCGTTGCGACCCGCCTCGACCCACCAGCGGTCGACGAGCTCGCGCAGGACGTCGGGCCGCTGCTCGGCGACGTCGTGGACCTCGGCGAAGTCCTCGTCGACGTGGAAGAGCAGCCATTCGTCCGTCGCGAAGTCCGCGCTCCCCTCGGTCAGCTCGCGCTCACCGCGGTGCTGCTGGTTGACGTGGTCGGTGACGGCCTTCCAGCCGTTCGCGTAGATCGCGCGGCTCCCCCACATCTCGTAGTACTGCACGCGGCGCTGCTCGGGCGCGTCGGCACCGTCGACGATCGGCGCGAGCGACGCGCCGTCGTACGACATCTGCGGGACGCCGCGCACGACCGACGGCAGCGGGACACCGCAGGCGTCGAGCACCGTCGGCAGCACGTCGACCGCGTGGCAGTACTGCGCACGCACGCCCCCCGGGTCGGGGACGCGCGCCGGCCACCGGATGATCAGCGGGTCGCGGATGCCGCCTTCCCACGTGTAGCGCTTCCAGCGGCGCAACGGCGTGTTGCCGGCCAACGCCCAGCCCCACGGGTAGTGGTTGTACGTGCGGAACCCGCCCAGCTCCTCGATCATCGCGAGGTTCTGCTCGAGATCCTCGTGCATGTCGGCGATGAACCGCAGCTCGTTGACCGACCCGTGCGGCCCACCCTCCGACGAGCAGCCGTTGTCGGAGACGACGAGCACGATCGTCCGGTCCGTCTCACCGAGCTCGTCGATCGCGGCGAGCACGCGTGCGAGGTGCGTATCGGTGTGGGTCAGGAACGCGGCGAACACCTCTTGCATGCGCGCGTACAACCGTCGCTCGTCGGTGGGGAGCGAGGCCCACTCCTGGACCCAGGGTGGCCGCGCCGACAGCTCGGCCCGCTCGGGCACGACTCCGAGCCGCTTCTGACGTTCCAAGGTGCGCTCGCGCCACGCGTCCCACCCGTCGTCGAACCGTCCCCGGTACCGCTCGACGAACTCGCGGGGGACGTGATGCGGCGCGTGCGTCGCACCCGTCGAGAAGTAGAGGAAGAACGGCCGCTCCGGTTGGTGGACCCGCAGCTCGCGGAGGTACGCGACCGCACGGTCCGCGAGGTCCTCGGTCAGGTGGTAGCCGTCCTCGGGACGGCGGGGCGGGTCGATGCACGTGTTGTCCTGCACGAGGTCGGGTGTCCACTGGTTGGAGTCCCCGCCGAGGAAGCCGTAGAAGCGGTCGAAGCCCTTTCCCAGCGGCCACTGCTCGTAGGGCCCGGCCGGGGTGCGTTCGTCGCGCGGCGTGAGGTGCCACTTTCCGACGGCGAACGTCGCGTAGCCCTCGGCGCTCAGCATGTCGGCCATCGTCGCCGCCTCGGGCGGTATGCGCCCCGTGTAACCCGCGAAGCGCATCGGGACGTCGGGAAGGAAGCCGACGCCGACGCGGTGATGGTTCCGGCCCGTCAGCAGGCACGCGCGTGTCGGTGAGCACAGCGCGGTCGTGTGGAAGTTCGTGAAGCGCAACCCGTCACGCGCGAGCGCGTCGAACGTCGGCGTGTCCATGTCCGAGCCGAAGCAACCCAGCTGCGCGAACCCGAGATCGTCGAGCACGACGAGCACGACGTTCGTCCCGCGCGGCGGGAACGCGGGGTACCGCGACGGCTCCGACACCGACTCCGGCACCGTCACACCGACGCGCGCTGCACGAACCACGTCCTGCCTCCCCCCGATCGGCCCGACCGCGCGTCAGCTTCGCGTGCGCGGCGTGACGCGTGTCGCGAGCGGCTACGCGGGACGGCGACCGGCGAGAGCGGCCTGCTCGTCGAGGCGTCGGAGCGCGCGCTCCAGAAGGTCGCGCGCACGGGCGTCCACCGCGCCGTCGCCGCCGTCGATGCGGCGCATCGCGCGCAGCACGGCGACGCGATCGGTGCCCGCGAGGCGGGCGAGCACGACCGCGGCCGCCCGGACGTCGACGTCGGGATCGAGGGCCGCGCGCAGGGCCCGGAGCGTGAGGCGGGCGGCCGCATCGCGGCCGCGATCACGCGTGACGAGCGGGGCCGGCGCGGGCAGGAAGCTCAGCGTCCGGTCCCTCTCCGCCATGCCGAGTGTCTTCCCGGCCGCCACGCTCGGTACACGCACCAGGGTGCGTGGACGCGGAGCGCGGGCGGCCGTACACTGCGTGGCTTCGGGGTGAGGGCAGGGTCGGTGGCGGTCGCCGGCTCTCTTGGGGCAGGGAGCACCCGTCATGCGTCGCCGTCGTCTGCTCGGGGCGATCGCCCCGGTCGCACTCGTTCTCTCGACACTCGCGGTGGTCGCAGCACCGCCCGCCGGTGCCGCCACCGCAACGCAGCTCCGTCGCTACCCGTACCTGACGGATGCGGTCGGGACCGCGATGACCGTCAACTGGGGCACCGACCGGTCGGCGACGACCGGGTCGGTCGCCTGGGGCGCCGTCGACGGGTCCGGCGGCTGCACGCCGTCGAACACCGTCGCCGGGACGAAGACCGGCATCACGGTCAACAACGTCGCCGAGTACCAGTGGAAGGCGATGCTGACGCTGCCCGCCGCGGGGACGTACTGCTACCGCGTGTTCCTCGGCACGACCGACCTGCTCGGCTCGGATCCGTCACCCCGCTTCACGACCCAGGTGCCCGCGGGGTCGACGCAGCCGTTCTCGTTCGCCGTCCTCGGCGACTGGGGCCAGACCGACGCCAACGGCAACAACGCCGACCAGGCGAACGTCCTCTCGCGGCTCGCGAGCAGCGGGGTGGCGTTCACGGTGACGGTCGGCGACAACGGGTACCCGTCGGGCAGCCAGACGAACTACGGCGACCTCCAGCAGCACGCGGCCAACGTGAGCGCGATCTTCGGCCCGTCGTTCTGGGCCGTGCCGGGCCGTTCGATCCCGGTCTTCCCGGCAAGCGGCAACCACGGCTTCACCGCGAGCGCGACGAGTCCGCACACCGAGCTCCTCAACTGGCCCCAGGACCGTGTCGCGGCGGCGTCGCACGGCTCGTACGTGAAGCAGCTGTACTGCTGCGTCAACGGCACGAACGCGGCGTACTACTCGAGCGCGTGGTACGCCTTCGACGCCGGCAACGCGCGGTTCTACGTGCTGCAGGCCACGTGGGCCGACGGCAACGTCGGCACGGGCACCGTCTACTCCGACGACTACGCCGCGCACTGGACGCCGAGCAGCCCCGAGTACCAGTGGCTGCAGGCCGATCTCGCGGCCCATCCCGGCGGCCTGAAGTTCGCGTTCTTCCACTATCCGATGTACTCCGACCAGAAGTCGCAGAGCTCCGACACGTACCTGCGCGGGCCGAGCAGCCTCGAGGGCCTCCTCGCGTCGAACGGCGTCAACCTCGCGTTCAACGGCCACGCACACGTGTACGAGCGCAACACCGCGAACGGGCCGGGGACGATCCCCAGCTACGTCACCGGCGGCGGAGGCGGGACGCTCGAGCCGATCGGAGAGGTCGGCTGCAGCTCGTGGGACGCGTACGCGATCGGGTGGTCGCCGACGAAGTCCAAGGGCTCGAAGTGCGGCGCCGCGCCGGTCCCTGACGCTGCCGCACGGGTGTTCCACTTCCTGAAGGTCACCGTGAACGGCTCGCAGGTCACGGTCGCGCCGACCGACGAGCTCGGCCGCACGTTCGACGTCCAGACCTACGACTTCTCGGGTGCGGTACCGCCGGACACTGTCATCGACAGCGCACCGACGGGCGCGACGAACGCGACGTCCGCGTCGGTCGCCTTCCACTCGACGCTGCCGGGCGCGACGTTCGCGTGCTCGGTCGACGGCGGGACGGTGTCGCCGTGCACGAGCCCGCTCACGCTGAACGGGCTCACCGACGGCGCGCACACCGTGAGCGTCGCCGCCACCGTCGCCGGTCTGACGGACCCGAGCCCTGCGATCGCGTCGTGGACGG
Organism: Acidimicrobiia bacterium; assembly: GCA_035651955.1. NCBI lineage: Bacteria > Bacillati > Actinomycetota > Acidimicrobiia > Acidimicrobiia bacterium. Next base: position 73,236 of record DASRES010000069.1, on the reverse strand, counting down.
TCGACACGACCGCGCCTGCCGCGCCGACCGGGTTGAGCGCGAACGCGGGGTCGAGCGTGACGTTGTCGTGGAGCGCGGCAACCGATCCGTCGGGGATCGCGTCGTACGACGTGCTCCGCAACGGCGCGATCGTGACGACGGTTCCCGGCTCGACCACGAGCGCGCTCGACACGACCGTGGTGCCGAACACGACCTACCAGTACCAGGTCGTCGCGCACGACGGCGCCGGGAACGCGTCTGCGCCGAGCGCGCCGCTCATGGTGACGACGCCTCCGCCGACCGCCGCGATCTTCAGTGACGGCTTCGAGTCGGGGACGCTGAGCGCCTGGACGTCGTGGTCCGGGTTGACCGTCGAGAGCGCGATCACGCACACCGGGTCGTTCGCCGCGCAGGCGAACACCACGACCGGCGCGACCTACGCGAAGAAGACGCTCCCGTCGACGTACACGGACGCGTACTCACGCGTGTTCGTGAACCTGCAGAGCGCGTCCAGCCAGGTGAACCTCCTGCGCCACCGGACCGCCGCCGACGCCTCGCTGGCCTACGTGTTCGTGACCGCGTCCGGCCAGCTGGGGGTCCGCAACGACGTCGCGGGCACGACGACCACGAGCAGCGCGGCGATCCTGCCGGGCAGCGGCTGGCACGAGGTCGAGCTGCACACGATCGTCAACGGGACCTCGAGCACGATCGAGGTGTGGCTCGACGGCGTGCGGGTCGACGCGCTGTCGACGACCTCCGCGAACCTCGGCACGACCGCGGTCGGCAAGATGCAGATCGGAGAGGTCCAGAGCGGCCGCACCTACAACGTGGTGTTCGACGACGCCGCCTTCGGCACCCAGCGGGTCGGTCCGTAACCGACCTTTACGCGTACTGCACGACCTCGTGGAACCGGAAGCCGTGGTCGTCGACGCGCACGTTCCCGGTGCTGTCACGCACCTCGAACGTCGCGGTCCCGGCGTTCCCGTCGATCTCGACGTGGCCGAACGACGACGCCGCGTCGAACTGCGCCCAGGTCTCGCCCGCGAGCGCGTGTGGGCGTGAGTCGAACCCCGGACCGATGGCGGCCGTGGCCGACGCGTCGACGAGCGTGTCCGGCACGTACGCGGGCTCCGGGAACTCGGCCATCGGTGCCGCGAGCCACTCGGCCACCTTCGGGCCGAAGCGGGACCAGGCCGCATGGTGGTAGTCGCCGCTGACGAACCGCACGGCGGCGGCCGGCGACGCCTGGCACGCGCGGATCACCTCGGCGCGCTCTGTCTGGTAAGGCGACCAGTCGCTGCCCGTGACGAAGCCGATCGACGTCTGCGATGCGATGATCACCAGACGCGCGGTGGTGGTCCGCAACAGGTCGAGCAGCCACGCCTTCTGCTTCGGGCCCAGCACCGTCTTCCCCGGGCCGTCGGGCATCGCGAGCGGTGACCGGAAGGCGATGCCCTCCGTCCAGATCAGCAGGACGCGCCCGTTGTCGAGCGTGACGCTGCCGTACCGGCCCACGCCGTCGGCCGCCGGGTCGTTGTTCTGCCACTCGGCGAAGGCGGTGCTCGCGGCGGGGAGACAGGTTGTGCTGTCGCAGTCGTTGCGGCCCATGTCGTGGTCCGACGCGATGTAGATCCACGGCTTCGTCGCCAGGCGCGCGAGCTGGTCCTCGACGAGCAGGTCGCTCCAGAGCGCGTGGTAGCCGTTGACGCTCTGCCGGTACGCGTTGCTGTCTGGATAGCCGTAGTCGCCGAGGTGGATCAGGAAGTCGGGATCCGTCGCCGCGGCTGCGCCGAGGGCGGTGTTGCGGAACGGCGCGGACTTGGCGTTGTTGCACGACCCGAAGCAGAACGTGAACGGGGTGGGGAGCGCACGCGGGTCGAGGCGCTTCGGACGCTGCAGCGTCGCCGGGAGCAGCGGGTTCGCCCACGCGAGACGCTGCTCGCCGACCGCGAACCCGTCGAGGTGCACCTCGAACGTCGTCCCCGGGCTGCCGCGGTCGTTCCCGAGCGCGATCGCGTCCTTGATCGCGCCGGTCAACGTGTCGTTGCGCGCCCGCGCGACGAGCTTCTCGGTGCGTCCGTCGTAGCTCCACAGCTCGACGCCGCCGTCGGCGTCCACGCCGACCTGTACCTGGGTCCACGCGCTGCGCTGCATCGGGACGACGGCGCGCGGCGCACTGCTGACGGACAGGCCGCGTCCCGTCGTCCACAGGAGCGTCTCGGTCGCGCCCGTCTGCTCCTGCGAGCGAATCCGCATGAGATGCACCACGGCGCCGTCGCGCTGCCACTGTTGCGGACGGACGGCGAGCCGGACCCAGCACTGCGAGATCGGCTGCTGCAGGTGGTTCTTCGACGCGACCGCATCGGCAGGGTCGGTTGCCCGCATCACCAGCCCCTTGCCGGGACCGAAGGCCGCGGTGGATGCGACCGCGAGGGTCGTCCCGGTGGCGGACCGCGTCGTCAGGTCGATGTCGCCGTCGTCCTCGTGGTCGAACCTGCGCACCTGCACGACACCGACCGGCACGACCGCGAACGTGCCCGGGTCGCTCCAGCGCGTCGACGACCCGTTGACGGCGCGCACGCGCCACCGGTTCGGGCCCTCGGCGAGACCCGTCGCGCCGTCACCGGGAGCCAGCACGTACGACGACTGCGTCAGACCCGACGCGACGACCGTGCCGTTCACCTCGACGTCGTAGGTCCGGGCCCGTGCCGCGGAACGCCACGACAGCCGGACACGCGCGTCCGCGCTGGCGGCGACCGGCGACGTCACGGGGTCGAGCACCGGTTTCGCCGGGCTCGAGCTCGAGCCGCCACTGCAGCCGGCCAGCGCGACGCCGCCCGCGACACCGGCCGACGCGACGAGGAAGCGCCGCCGCGAGACGACAGCGGACCCTTGCGGGTCCGGGCGCGTCACGGCTGCCGCGCGACGCTCGCGGGCGCCGGCTCGTCCTCGGAGGACCGCGGCGCCGTCGGTGCACCCGCCGGCACGGGTTCGCGCCGCGGGTCGGTGGGTCCGGCAGGCGGACGGGGCGGGGCGGGACGGGTCCCGATCCGGAAGCCGGTGATGCCGGCCGGGAACCGCCGGCGGGCTTCGCGGCGCGCGCGACGGCTGCCCTCCGGCGGCGGTGGCCGGTGACCACCGTGCGGCGAGCCGCCGCCGCCCTCACCGCCGCCCTGGTCGCCACCCGAGCCGCCGTCGTGGCCGCCCCGCGGCCGGCCTCGCCGCGCCGCGACCACGAGCGTCACGACGAAGAACAGCACGAACGCGGGCAGCACGACGACGCCCAAGGGGAAGCCCTTCCCCGGCGAGCTCGAGTCCGTGGTGTCGCTCTTCGTGTGCGAGCCCGCGAGCGCGCTCGGGTCGACGACGGGCGGACCGTCCCCGAGGCGTTCGCCGACCGCGTTGAGGTACGTGAAGCCGTAGTTCTGACTGGGCTCGATGTACGAGCTCTCGCTGAACTCGTTCCAGCTGATGAGCCCGAGCGCGTCGGGCTTGGACGCGAACGCGGCGGTGATCTCCTCGTCGAGCGTCTTGCCCTCGTCGCGCGGCACGACGGTCGACCCGCCGATCTTGCGGGCGTCGAACCCGGGCGCGGCGGGCGCGATCCAGAGGCCGCCGTGGGCCTGTGCCGCGCGTCCCATCTCGACGAGCTTGCTGACGTAGCCCTTGTACGTGCGCGGGTTCACCGACGACCAGTAGTACGCGTTGCCGTCGACGGAGTCCGCGAGGCGCGAGTAGCCGTCGACGTTGCGCTCCGACGCGAGGATCAAGAGGTTGCTGCGGCGGGGTGCGGTCACGAGCGCGATGTCGGTCGGGCTGAACTCCCACGTCCCCGACCAGATGACGAGCGGCTTCGAGAAGATGTGGAAGACCGGGTCGTTGCCGTAGTGCAGGGTGAACCAGTCGAGGTCCTGCGCGACGCGCGGCGCGCCGCCCGGCAACGGGTTCCGGCTGTAGTCGAGACCCTGGTAGATGATCGCGAGCTTGAAGTCCTCGGCACGCGCGACCTCGACGAGCTTCTCGAGCCGGCGGTCGAGCTGCGGGGTCTCCTTCCAGCTCACGATGAAGCCGTCGATCCCCGCTTGCTTCGCCCACTCGACCTGCTGGCGCATGACGCGCGTGTCGTCACTCGAGTACTTCCCCAGCTTCGGCAGGTCGGACTTCTTCGTGTCCCACGTCGTCGGGTCGTACCAGATGTAGTAGTACGCGAGAACCGGCACGGCACCTTCGCGCAACGTGCTCGCGTCGGGTCCCTGCGCGGCCGCCGGAGCCGGTGCGGACGCGGCGGCGCGACCGGTCGAGCTCGCGGCGCCCGCGGCCGGCGCCGCGACCACGCCGAGCGCGGCAACGACTGCGACGACGACGCTCACGGCGCGGGACCACCGTCGGCGCGGCCGGGCCATCAGTGCTGCCGCCGACCCGGACCGTCGACCAGGAAGTGCTCGTTGGCCGAGACCTCGTCCGGATCGTGGGGCACGTGCTCGCCGGCCGCCTTCGCGGCAGACACGTGCTCGTCGGCGTCGGCGAACGCCTCCGCGACCGCCTCCGTGCTGGCCCGCTCGGCAGGCTCACGGTCTGCGGACGCGTGCAGGAACTCGAGATCGTTGCCGTGCGCGCGGTCGTCGACGCGCACCGGGCGGTTGCCGTTGCTGCTCGTCGGAACCGGCGACGCGGCGCGGACGTCGCGCGACTCGCGGACAGACGGGCTGGGCGCATCGGCCGCGGTGGTCACGGCGGGATGGCGACGACGCGCGGCGCGCCGGCCCGTGCCGTGATGCCGGCGGCGCATCGACAGACCGAACCACAGCACGACCGCGGCGACGATGAGGATCGCCAGCGCGACGAGGCCGACGTCGAGGTACGTGATCACGTCGAGGTCGGCTTCCTGGTTGCGCGAGACGCTGATCGGGCGCGCCATCCGCAGACCGCCACCGACGACCGTGACGTGGTAGTCGCCGCGCGGCAGGTCGTCGACGGTGACCGAGTGCGTCGGGCCGAGCGCGATCGTGCGCACCTTCCCGTCGGGGTACTGCAGCTCGATCGACTTCCCGACGCCGCCGCCGAGCATCGCGTCCGTCGCGACGAAGCGCACGGAGAAGAACAGCAACCGCACGGTGGCGGTCGTGCGCTGCGTCGGGAAGAACTGCTGCTGCGCCGCGTTCACGACGTTCGACCCGGCGACGATCACCTCGTTGATGCGGTACGAGACGTCGCGGACGTCGACGCCGCCCGCGCCGGGCGTGACGAGCCGGCCCTGGAGCCAGACGGGATCGGTGGACCTCAGGTCGATCGTCGCGCCGATGCTGCTCTTCAGCTCCATCGAGGACAGCAGCGACGGCTGGACCGGATCACCCTTCGTGTTCACGAACTTGAAGCTCGTCAGGTAGTCGTACGAGAACGTGGCGGTCTGCGTCTCGACACCGCTCTTGTACGACCCGTTGCCGTACCAGCCGGCGAAGTTCGCGCGGATGTCCTTGCTCACGTTCACGGTCGGTGACGTCACGACGAGCGCGTCGTTGCGGTTCGTGGCGAGCAGGTCGCGCTGCTGCTGCGTGATCGTGACCGTGACCGCGCCGTCGGCGGCCGTCGTGAACGACTGACCCTCGAACGTGAACGTCGCGCCCGGCGTCGGCGGGATCGTCTTGATCGTCAGGCTGCGCAGCCCGGGCGCGGGGCCGATCGTCGGATGCGCGCGCTTGGGCGGTGGCGGCCCCGAAGCCGCGGACGCCGCACCGGCGCCCGTGGAGACGAACACCACGGCGACGAGCGCGGCGACTGCGAGCAGGGACGAGACCCGGCGCGCGGTCACGACAGCGTCTCCGCCGCGCGGCGACGCCCACCGCGCACCGCCGCGAACACGACGAGCGCGACGGCGAGGGCGAGCCCGCCTCCGTACGCGAAGTAGATGACGCCCCGGGTCGGAGCCGGTTCCGTCGCGGGATGACGGACCGACGGGACGAGCGACGCGACCCGAGGAGCAGCGGCGAAGTCGAACGCCGCGCTGAAGTCGTTCGCCTTGGCGTCACGCTGGGCGAGCGGCGCGACGTTCCAGTTGCGCTCGATGAAGCGCAGGATCGACGTGAAGTCGAGTTGGGTGTGGTCGACGACGCCCTTGCGTGCGTACGCGCTCACGAGGAGCGCCGGCGTGCGGAGGCCGTACCCGGCGGGCGGCGCCACGTGGTCGTACCAACCGCCCCAGCTGTCGTAGGTCAGCAGCAACGCGCTCGAGGACCATGCCGTGCTGCGCTGCAGCGAGTTGACGATGGTGCGCACGAAGCCCTGCCCCGCTTGGACGCTGCCGGGCGGGTGCTCGCTGTTGCCCGAGGGCACGATGTACGAGACGGCGGGCAACGTGCCGTTCTCGAGGTCGCTGTAGTACTGCTCGAGCGGGACGATGTGGCTCGCGAGCTTCGGGTCGTCGACGAAGCGCGCCATCGCGAGCAGCGGGACGCGCGCCACCTGCGCCCCGTGCGCGGTCTGCGTCGTCGCCTTGTAGTTGATCTTCGGGTCGTAGTTCTGCACGTAGAACTTCCACGACACACCCTTGGCCTCCAGGCGGTCGAAGATCGTCTGGATGGTCGGTGCGTAGCCCTTCTCGGGGACGGTCTCGCGCGTCGTGTCGCCCGGCGTACCCGCGACCCAGAACATGTGGTTCCACACGCTGCCGCCGCCCGTCGACGTGAAGAACTTGTCGAACAGCACGTACTGGTCGGCGACGTTCCAGTAGTACGGGATGTCGCGGTCGTCGTAGTGGCCCATCGCGAGGTCGATCGGCACGCCCTGCGTGCTCTGCGCCTTCACGAACCCGTTCATCGCACCATTGTCGAACGCGCTGAGGAACGCGTCGTGGTTGCTGCCGAGGTCCTGGATCGGTCGCTTGCCGATCCGGAAGGGCTTCACGCAGTCCTTCGACGCCTTGTCGGTCGGGTCCACCGGCATGCACGCGTTCGCCGGGATGCCGTCCGCGCCCGGATACGTCCCGAAGTAGTTGTCGAACGTGTGGTTCTCCTGCATGACGCTGACGAGGTGCTTGATCGGCGTCGCCGTGGGCGTGCCGGGGACGGCGCCGCGGGTGTGCGTCGTGGACGCGGACACCGGCGAGACGGCGAGACAGCAGACGACGACCGCTCCCGCGACCGCGAGCACCCAACGGCGCAGCGCGCCCGTCACGGCCGCACCTCGTAGATCACGATGACGCGCTTGTTCGTCTTCTGACCGTTCGAGGTGACGGCGACGCTCTCGGTGTGCACGACGCGGCCGTGGTACTTCTCGGCGAACTGGAGCAGCTTGCCGGCGAAGTGCGGCGAGCGGTTCGCGGAGTACGAGTCCCACACGAGGTACTGCAGGTCGCCGCGGCGGATCTGGAGGTCGGGGTTCGACAGCGCCTCGTAGACGGGGTTGCGGTGCAGCGGGTTCGTGCTGACCGACAGGCCGTAGGTCTTCCGGTCGCCGTAGAACTCGATGATGTTCGCCATCGACGGGCCGAGCGCGAGCAGCTGGGCGTTCTCGGGCACGTGCGCGCCGACCCACCGACCGGCCTCGCGACCGCCGGCCACACCACCGGACCCGGCGAGGAAGGTGCCCGACTTCGACGGCGTGATCCGCTGCACGGTCGGGAGGACGAGGCTGAGCGCGACCGCGATGCCGACGACCGCGGTCACCGCCACCGCGGGGATCGAGGTCCGGCCGAAGCGCCGGCGCGGATCGGCGGGGAGCCGCGCGAACGCGCGCGCGGCGAGGATCGCGACCGCCGGCGCGATCGGCAGCAGGTACTGGAAGCCCTTCACCGGCCAGAGCGCGAAGAACGCGACCGGCACGAGGATCCACGAGAGCAGCAACGTCTCGCGCCAGCTGCGCTCGCGCCGCATGATGAGCAGGCCCGCGATCGCGGCGGCGAGCACGATGAAGCCGAGCGCGGCCGGGACCGTCGAGAGGTAGAAGAACGCGCCGTGGTTCGGCCGGCGGAGCAGCTGCCAGGCGAAGAAGTTCTTGCCCGTCTTCGACGACTTCCCGAAGTACAGCGACACCGGGTACGGCAGCATGACGAGCACGAGCACGGCACCGGAGACGGCGAGGTCGCGGATCCGTACCTTCAGCCTCGGCGCGAGCGCGAGGAACGCGTAGACCGCGGCAATGAAGACGAAGCCGGTCTCCTTCGACAGGAACGTCAGGCCCAGCCCCGCGCCCGTCGCGCACAGCCACGCCGAACGCTGCGTCACCGCGTACTTCGCCAGCAGGTACAGCGTCAGCGTCGAGAAGAAGACCATCGGGCCGTCGAGCAGCACCTGGCGGCTCACGACGACGTGGTACGGCATGACGGCGAGCAGCGCGGCGGCGATCAGACCCGCGCGCCGGCCGTAGAGCAACCGGCCCAACAGGTACGTGACGTAGACGGTCGCGACGCCGAACGCGACCGACAGCAGCCGGGCGACGAAGTCGCTCGTCGTGACGCGGTAGACGACCGAGAGGATCGTCTGGAACAGCAGCGGGTGGGCGCGGTAGATCGGGAAGAACTTCTGCAGCGTGACGTTGCCGGCGATCGACGCGGCCTGCCCCGCGTAGACGGTCTCGTCGCTGTTGAAGCCGACCCGGTTCAGCTGCCAGACGCGCACGACGGTCGCCACCGCGAGGATGGCGGCGACCCACACCCAGGCCGGGATGCGCGGGCGCTCGGTGCCGTCGTCGACACGCGTCGCGACGACGGGATCGTCGACGACGACCGGGTCGTCGAGCTCCCGCTGCCTCGCGATGCCGAGGGTGTCGACGCGGCTAGCGGACATGGAGGCTGCCGAGAACGGGAAACCTGCGGTGACTGCCACGTCCGCGGAGCCCCCCGTCCGCGTCGCGCACCGTCACCTCCTCCGTCAGGTCGACGATCTGGCGATCGCCGACCACGGTGCCGGCGAGGTCCTCGATCGCGACGTCACCGGCCACGTAGAGCACGCGGGTGGCCGGGTCCTCGCTCGCGTCGATCGCCTCGACGCGACGCGACCCGCCCGACGCCCAGATCACCGCGTCCGAGAACACGAACCGCGCGACCGACAGGATCAGCAACGAGATCAGGTTGCCCCACAGCACGTCGATCCCGACCGCCTCGAGGGCGATGATCATCGGCGCCTGCAGGACGAGCGTGACGAGGTTGTTCAGCCCGAAGAACATCGCGGCGCGGTACCCGAGGCTCCGGCCGTCGTGCTGCTTGTGCTTGAACGCCCACCGCTCGATCAGGATGAAGTTCCACAGCGACGAGACCTGCGTCGCCGCGACGACCGCGCCGAGCCCGGGGAGGCCCATCACGAGGAACGCCCACACGGCGGCCTCGTTGACGAAGATCCCGGTGACGCCGACGAGACCGAAGCGCGTGAAGCGGTAGACCATCGCCCACAGGCGCGGCCACCGGCGCGCGACGAGCGCGAGCGGCGCCGGGAGCGTCCGCGCTGGGGTCTCGAGTGTGCTCGTGCCGGGCACGGGCGCAGCTACCTCCTTGTGCGCGCCGCCTCGCGGCGCGGCACGGGCCGACGGAGCGCGCGTCCCGCCGCGTCCGGGCGTCCGCGGCGGGACACTGTCACTCCTGGGCCTCGACCGGGACGATCGTGGCGACGCCCTCGCTCGTGGTGCTCGCGTGCGCTGTTCCGTCGGTGCCGTTCGCGGCGGCGAGGACCGGCGCCTCCGGGCGCTCCTCGGCGTCGATCGCCACCGAGCGCTCGTCCTGCACCTGGTCGATCAGGTGCGGGATGCGCGTCGCCCAGTCCAGCGTCGTGCTCGACAGCAGGGCCGCGGGACGACCCTCGAGCGCGCCCGCGATGATCTGGCGCTCGACGGCACGCAGGTTGTCGCCCGTCGACGCGAGGAGGAAGTCCTCGATCGAGTGGTAGGGCGGGAACCCGTACGCGTCCTCGCAGTTGCCGAGCAGGATCTCGAGCGCGTCGTCCTCGTCGAGCCACTCGAAGCCGTCCTTCGAGCGCTGGATCACGAACAGCGCCGCGAGCTTCGCGGGCTCCGCGACCCGGACGCCGGGCACCAGCCGCTGCACCGGGTACTTCGGCGGCGGGACGAGCAGCTGGACGACGGTGTTGACCGTCGCGACGGGCAGACCCGTACGCGTCAGGAAGAACGCGAACTTCCGGCCCGAGCGCGAGTGCAGCCGGCTCTGGAGCGGGAGCGTGAGACGCTCGCGCCAGTTGAGCAGCGGCGTGCTGACGGCCGCGACCGTGTGGTTGCTGATGGTCAACGGCTTCGGGTACGGGAGGACGCTGCCGTCCGGGCAGACGATCGTGAGGTCGTCGGCGACGAAGTCGTACGGCTTCGCGTCGAGCAGCTTCAGCATCGTCGTCGTCTTGCCGGTGTCGGTGCGCGCCGTGATCATGAACGCGTCGCCACCCTGCACGACGCACGCGCCGTGCGCGAGCGCGTAGCCGCGTGCGACGAAGCTCCACCGCAGGATCGGCTCCACCAGGTTCGTGTAGAGCACGTGCGGCGAACGGCGCAGCAGCGGTGTGGCAAGGATCTCGACGCGCTCGCCGATCGTGATGTCCGCCGCGAAGCCGTTGTTCCCGAGCTTCTCCTCGTAGCGGAGGTGACGGCGGAACGGGTCGCGCCGCGTCGGTGCCGGCGCGCGCTCGGGAAGCTTGCCGATGCGGACACGGATCGTCGGCGGCCCGCTCAGCTCGCGCACGCGGAACGCCTCGAGCTCGGGCAGGCGCGCGTCGGCCTCGACGGTGATGATGCCGTGGATGTCGTAGCGGTGCGACGCGCCGCGCTGCTCGCGACGGTCCTCCCACCGCTGCTTCGCCAGATCGGCGCGGAGCCGACCGAGGTGGCGAAGGTAGGACATGCCCTCGCGGCTGTTCGCCTTGCTCTCACCCGCGTGACGCTCGGCGAACGTGTACGGAACCTCGGCGACACGCAGGTCGGGAGTGCGCACGGCGATCTCCATCAGGATCTTGAACCCCTGCGGACGCAGAGCGTTCGGGTCGACGGCGTCCCGACGGAACAGGAAGAACCCGCTCATCGGGTCGGTGACGGAGCGCAGGACGCGCGGGAACGCGGCCTTCGCTGCCGCGGACGCGGCGATCGAGAGCGCGGTGCGTGTGCCCCCGGCCAGCCCGGTCGCGTCGCCGCCCTCGCGGTAGCGGCTCGCGACGACGAGGGTCGCGTCCTCGGCGTCGGCCGCCGCCAGCATCCGGCGGATCGTCTCGGGCGGGTGCTGGAGGTCGGCGTCCATCACGCAGACCCACGGCGCCCGGGCGAGACGCAGCCCCGCGACGACCGCGCCGCCGAGGCCGCCGTCACGCGTCCCGATCGGACGGTGCAGCAGCGACACGACGAGATCGCGTTCGCCCTCCCGGCTGCGAACGACGTCCTCCACCACGGCGGGCGTGTCGTCGTCGCTGTCGTCGACGAAGATCACCTCGGCGGGGATGCCGGCGAGGGCCGCCGCCACCCGGTCGACGAGGGCCTCGATGTTGTCGGCCTCGTTGCGTGTGGGCACGATGACGGACAACGAGAACGCGGGGACCCGCTCGGCCCCCGTCCACACGCTTCCGGTCGCAGCCCCTGCCTCGACCGGGACCGCTCTGCGCGTCCCCGATCGCTGTTCCGGCTTGCTCGTCATGGGTCACCCCGCCCCAAGTTCGAAGATCGGCCCCAGTGGGTGAGCAAGGTAAACGACAAGTTCACGCAGGGTCAACACACCATGTCTGATTGTTCCCTCCTTGTCACCCAAAATGCGCGCGCTCCGTGGCAATAAGGGGCTCCTGAGCCCCTCCGTCGAGACGGTCCGCGCGAGCGCGCGCGCAAAGGGGTAGCACTACCCAGCGCCCAGAAACCCGGCAAAACGGACGGCGAGCGGGGGCGATGCGGCGGCCCGCGCGGCCCCGCGCGTCAGTCGTCCGGGTACGCGAACGCGGCGAGGTCGAGAAGGGCGAGGACCTCGTCGAAGGACCGCTCCGCGCTGTCGCACCACGCCGACAGGTTGCTGGTCCCCGCGAGCTCCCGGAGATGGCGGGCGAGCCGCGCGCCCCGAGCCATGACCCGGCCGTCCGACGCACCCGTCCCGGGCCCGGCGGCGTCGTCCCGAACGGCCTCGTCGATCGCCGCGACCAGCCCGATCCGGCCCTCGTCGTCGTGCTCGCGGCCCCGGGCCCAGCCCCGGTCGACGAGCAGGCGGCGGACCTCGTCGTAGACCGTCCGGACGGGCGCGACCTCGCGCGCGGGGACGGCCGTCAGGTCGACGAACGTCTCCGAGCTCGGGAAGGCGTCCCCGTCGCGGTCGCCAGTCGTGGCCACGTCACATGTCCTTTCGCGCCGCCCCGTCGCCTGCGAGCGGACGTCGAGTGCATCGTCGCCGGCCGCCTCCGGCTTGAGCACCGCAGCCTTCCCGTGCGACTCCAGCGTACCGAGCCCGATCAGAGCCGAACCTCCACCCGGATGCCGAGATCACGGGTGAGGTGGGCGACCGCGTTGTCGTCGGGGAACCCCTTCCCCTGCAGGTTGAGCAGGCGCACGCGGCCCGGTGCGACCGGGAACGGGCCCCAGTGCCACGTGCCGATCGCGAGGTTGCAGATCGCGTAGCGGGGAAGGTGGAACGCCCGGATCGTCCGTGCGTGCTCGGGCGCCGAGAAGTCGACGGACGCGGGCGCGACGACGAGCACGGCGTCGCAGTTCATCGGCATGAGCGCCTGGGTCGCGGTGTCGTGGCGGTTCAGGTGATCGCACACGACGCCGGCAGGCGTGTGCTCGATCTCGTCGAACGAGTGGAAGATGAAGTTGAGGTGCGGATCGGCGAGCCGGAACTCGAGGTGCAGCGGGTCGTCCGGCTCGGTCTCGTCGACGGGCAACTCGCCGAAGGGCGCCCAGGACTCCACGGTGACACGCTCGGGATCGAGTGCGATCGTCTCGCCGTCGCTCACGCCGTCTCCTGCCGTAGGCTGACGGGCCCGTCAGCTTACGGCGCGCGGGAGCCAGAGCGCGCGGGAGCCCGAGCGCGCGGGAGCCAGAGCAGGAGGAGGTCGGGATGGACGTGCGGTCGATCGAGGACGTCGCCCCGGTCGTGGAGCACAACGGGACCGTGCCCGTGTGGTGGCTCGTGAACCCGCGCGAGATGAAGGACGTCACCGACGGCGGGTTCCTGGAGCTCGTCAGCGAGTTCGAGGTCGCGGGCGGCGGGATGGTCGACCCGCACCAGCACCCGACCCACGAGTTCTATTACGTGACCTCCGGGCGCGGGATCATGACCATCGCCGACGAGGAACGCGAGATCGCGCAGGGCGACCTCGTCCACATCCCGCCCGACACCGTGCACAGTCTCCGGCCCGTCAGCGACCACGCGCCGATCCACTGCTTCTGCTTCGCGGTCGGCGTCCGCGACTCGGGTCCCGTCGACTACACGACGCACTGACCGCGCGACCCGCGCCCGTGGCCCGCGTTCTCGTCACCCGCCGACTCCCCGCGGGCGGGCTCGACCCGCTCGACCGTCCCGACGTCGAGCTCGTCACACGCGACGACGACGTCCCGTACACGCACGACGAGCTCGTCGCGCTCGCGGGCGACGTCGACGCGATCGTCTGCCTGCTGACCGACCGGGTCGACGCCGAGGTGCTGCGCGCGGGAGCACCCCGGCTGCGCGCTGTCGCGAACGTCGCCGTGGGATACGACAACGTCGACGTCACGACGGCGACCGAGCTCGGCGTGATCGTGTGCAACACGCCCGGCGTGCTCGACGAGACGACCGCCGACGTCGCGTTCCTCCTCGTCCTGGCGGCGTCGCGGCTCGCGTCCGAGGCGGAGGCCGACCTGCGTGCCGGACGCTGGCCGGGTTGGGGCATCAACCAGTACCTCGGTCGTGACGTCCACGGCGCGACCCTTGGGATCGTCGGGTACGGGCGCATCGGGCAGGCCGTCGCGCGACGCGCCGCGGGTTTCGGGATGCAGGTCCTGCACCACGCGCGCAACGACGTCGGCGAGCCCGGCTACGTGCCGGAGCTGGATACGCTCCTCGCCGAGTCCGACGTCGTGAGCCTGCACGTGCCGCTCACCCCGGAGACTCGCCACCTCATCGGTGCGCGCGAGCTCGCGCGCATGAAGGACACCGCGGTGCTCGTCAACACCGCGCGCGGGCCGGTCGTCGACGAGGAGGCCCTCGCGGACGCGCTCGAGCGGGGGACGATCTTCGCCGCCGGCATCGACGTGTTCGAGCACGAGCCGACCGTCCATCCGCGACTCCTCGCCGCGCCGCGCGCCGTGCTGCTCCCGCACATCGGGAGCGCGTCCTTCGCGACGCGCACGCGCATGGCCCGCATGGCGGCGGCTGCGGTGGTGTCGGTGCTCGCCGGCGAGCGACCCGCGAACGCGGTCAACCGCTAGCGCGCGTCAGACCCGTCGGCGCCGCCCTCGGCGCCCCGGCGGACGACGAGCACGGGGCACGGCGCGTGGTGCAGGACGTGCTCGCTGACCGAGCCGAGGAACACCCGCGCGAGCACGTTCCTGCCGTGCGAGCCGACGACGACGACGTCGGCGCCGACCTCCTCGGCGACCACGCAGATCACGCCGCCCGGGTCACCGACCTCCACGCGGCGGACGACGTTCGCGCCCGAGGAGCCGAGCGCGGTGACGGTCGCGGCGACCGCGCCGTCGGCGTCGGACTGCTCCTGCCGCCACGTCTGCTCCTGCTCCTCGGGGCTCTCGACCGGGCCCTCGAAGCCGCCGGCCTCGTCGCCCGGGACGTCGCCGACCACGGACAGCACGACGACCTCGGCGGGCGAGCCGAGGAGCTCGACCGCGCGGCGCGCGGCGTGGACCGCGAGCTCCGAGCCGTCGGTCGCGATGAGGACCTTCACGCGGTCGTCTCCTCCTCCGTCACGCGCCCTCCACCGGCCGGGCTCGTGCGCCCTCGATCGGTGCCGGGTCGAGACCGAGCAGCTCGACGGTCGTCGCACCGGACCGCAGCGCCGTGAAGAAGCCGTCCTCCTTCTCGGCGCGTGCGCGCGCCGCGGCGAGGACGTCGTCGAGCGCGGGTCCCGGGATAACGACGACGCCGTCCTCGTCGCCGACGACCCAGTCGCCTGCTTCGACGGTCGCGTCGCCCACGCGGACCGGCGCGCCAATCGTGCCGGGCCGCGACTTGGTCGCGCCGCGCAGGGCGATCGTCGTCGAGAAGACCGGGAACGCGTGTGCGCGGAGCGCGGCGACGTCGCGAACGCCACCGTCGATGACGAGGCCTGCGAGCCCGCGCGCCTCGGCCGCGGTCGTCAGCACCTCGCCCCAGTAGCCCAGCTCGCGCAGCTCACCGACGTCGACGACGAGGACGGAACCCGCCGGTGCGCGAGTCACGGCGACGTGCACGGCGAGGTTGTCGCCGGTGCTGCACCGCACGGGGTACGCGGGCGCCGCGACACGCGCGCCCGACCATGCCGCGCGGATGCGGTCGCGCATCGCGCACGCACCTGACTCGCCCAACGTCGCCGCGCCGAGCGCGAGCAACGCGTCGGCGGTTCGGTCCGGGCTCGGCATGCAGGCTCCTTGGCGGAGGGAGAGGGATTTGAACCCTCGAGGGGGCTCAACACCCCCTACTCGCTTAGCAGGCGAGCACTTTCGGCCGCTCAGTCATCCCTCCGGATCCGGGCGAGTATACGGCCGCGGAGGAGGACGCCCGTCCGGGTACGGTCGTGCCGTGGAGCCCGTCGAGGCGCTCGAGCGCATCGCGCACCTGCTCGAGCGCGCGCGCGAGAAGGCGTATCGGCCGATGGCGTTCCGGCGCGCCGCCGACGCCATCCGCGACGTCGACCCGCAGACGTTGCGCGACCTCGCGGAGCAGGGCCGTCTCCAGTCGCTCCCGAATGTCGGCGACAAGACGGCGCGCGTCATCGAGGAGGCGCTGCGCGGCGAGGTGCCCGCGTACCTGCAGAAGCTCGAGGGCGAGCCCGGTCCGGACGCGGGTGCGGGAGCGTCGATCCTCGCCGCGGTCCGCGGCGACCTGCACATGCACTCCGACTGGTCGGACGGCGGGTCGACGATCGACGCGATGATGCGCACGGCGTCCGCGCTCGGTCACGAGTACGTCGCGTTGACCGACCACTCCCCGCGCCTCAACGTTGCACGCGGTCTGTCTGCCGACCGGCTGCGCGCGCAGCTCGACGTGGTCGACGCGCTCAACGAGGAGCTCGCACCGTTTCGGGTCCTGACCGGCATCGAGGTCGACATCAACGAGGACGGGACGCTCGACCAGGAGGAGGAGCTCCTCGCGCGTCTGGACGTCGTCGTGGCGAGCGTGCACTCGAAGCTGCGCATGGAGCGCGACGCGATGACGGAGCGCATGGTGCTCGCGATGGCGAACCCGCACTCGGACATCCTCGGGCACTGCACCGGGCGGATCGTCGTCGGACGCGGGCGGCCCGAGTCGACCTTCGACGAGGACCTCGTGTTCGCGGCGTGCGCCCGGTACGACAAGGCGGTCGAGATCAACTGCCGTCCCGAGCGGCTGGATCCTCCGACCCGCCTCATGCAGCGCGCGCTCGAGCTCGGTTGCAAGTTCTCGCTCGACACCGACGCGCATGCAACCGGTCAGCTCGAGTGGCAGCACTACGGCGCCGACCGTGCGGCGGCGTGCGGCGTCCCCGTCGAGTCCATCGTGAACACCTGGCCGCTCGACGACCTGCTCGCGTGGACCGCGTCACACGAAACGGCCTGAGGCCGAGCTACCCGCGGCGCGCGTACCGGGACGGAGCGATGTTCGTGTTCAGCGCGAACACGTTGTCCGGGTCGTAACGATCCTTCAGCGCGACCAGGCGCCCGAACTTCTCCTCTCCGAAGGACATACGGAGACGACTGGTCCCCTCGTCGGGCTCGAGGAAGTTCGGCAACGCTTTGTCGACCGACCACGGACGCATCGCAGCCATGAACGCCTTCGCCCATTCGATCTCGCGCGCCTGGTCCGCCGCGTCCCACGCGTTCGCCTCGCAGAAGTACATCCACTTGGCATCGGGGATCTCGAGCGCCATCGCGTCTCGATCCATGCGCGCGACCGCGCCGCCCAGCGGACAGAGGATCACCGCGGAGAACGGCGACCTCGAACGGGCCGCCTGCCCGACCATCTCGTCGATCGCCTCGTCGGGGAGCGTGGGCAGGTAGTCGACCTTGCCGTAGTCCCTGATCCCCCACGGGTAGCCGCCGTCGAGCAGCTGCTGCACCGCGACGTAGGGCATGGGCTGGACCGCGTCGAGCCATGGGCGCCCCCACTCGACCAGGGGTCGGAGGACCTCATGCCCCTCGGTGGGCTCGCCGGCGTACACGACGACGAGACCGCACGCGGGCTTCCCGCGCGCCTCCTCCGGCACGAAGTCCGCGGGCGGCGCCGTGATCAACGCGAGCCCGGCGCCGACCTCGTCGGGCGCGTCGGCCATGAAGTCGCGCAACGCGCGCATCAGCCCTCCCGCGGCCGATCGCGGATGGAGCACCATCCCCGCGAACACGAGCGGTCCGACGGCGTGCAGGCGGAACCGGAACTCCGTGACGATGCCGAAGTTCCCCGCACCACCCTTGAGACCCCACAGCAGGTCCGCGTCGCCGTCGGCGCCCGCCTGCACGACTCGACCGTCTGCGGTGACGACCTCCGCGCCGACGAGGCTGGCACACGTCATCCCGAACTTTCGTTCCAGCCACCCGGAACCGCTTCCGAGCGTCAACCCGGCGACACCGGTGTGCGACACGCGTCCGCCGGTGACCGCGAGACCGTGCTGCTGCGTCGCGGCGTCGAGCTCCGCCCACGTGAGACCCGCACCGAAGCGTCCGAGCCGGCCGTCGACGTCGATGTCGATCGCCTTCATCGGGCTCGTGTCGATGACGATCCCGCCGTCACAGCTCGAGTAGCCCGGTGTCGAGTGACCGCCGCCGCGCACGGCGACGACGAGCTGTCGCGACCGCGCATACGCGAGGGCGGCCTGCACGTCGTGACGATCGGCGCACCGCGCGATCAGCGCGGGACGGCGGTCGTGCATCCCGTTGAACAGGAGGCTCCGGCGGACGTCTTCGTAAGAGCCGTCCGTCGGTTCCACCAGCTCGCCGGTGAAAACGGAGCGGAGCTGCGCGCGAGCGCTGGCCGACGTCTCGGGTTGCGAGGGCGCGGTCATACGTCAGTGCCTTCCTCGTCCCGTCACCGACGAGCCGGCGACGCCCGCCGCTCACCAATCCCGTTCACTGTCCCGTTCACTCGATATCCCGCCCACACGGACGGACTGCTATACGATATAGCAGATGTCAAGACCCCGGCAGGAGATGACGACCACGACGTACGCGGTGCTCGGGCTGCTGTGCGTCCGGCCGTGGTCGGCCTACGAGCTCACGCAGCAGATGGCGCGGAGCATGCGCTTCATGTGGCCGCGCGCCGAGAGCGGGATCTACCGGGAGCCGCAGAAGCTCGTCGCGTTGGGCCACGCGAGCGTCCGCGACGTCGCGGCGGGGCCGCGCCGCACGAAGCAGGTGTACTCCGCGACGCCGAGCGGCCGACGGGCGCTGCGGCGGTGGCTGCGCGCGCCGTCCGCGCCACCGCAGTTCGAGTCGGAGGCTCTCGTGAAGTTCTTCTTCGCCGACCGCGGCGCGCCGGACGACGCGAAGCGGATGCTCGACGAGCTGGCGTCGCACGGGGAGGCGCTGCAGGACGCCTTCCGCGCGATCACCGCGTCGTACGCGGACGGGCCCGGTCCCTTCCCCGAGCGCCTGCACATCGGGTCGCTCATCGGGCGATTCCTCTTCGAGTACTCGCGCGCGCTCGTCGAGTGGTCGGCATGGGCACGCGAACACGTCGACGACTGGCCCGAGACCGGACCGGCGGCGGCACGTCTCGGACACGCGGTCCAGGAGGAGAACGCGCGCCTCGCCGGCATCGCCGGCCGCGCGCACCGGACGTAGGCGCCGGTTACCCGAGCTCGACGACGGCTGCTTCCCACGGTCGCAACGTGAGAGCACCGTCCACGAGCTCGCCCTCGCGGTCGCGGCGCGTCCCGAGGCGCACGGTGCCGCGGCCCGGTTTCGTCTCGACCGCGCGGTCGCTGAGGTTCAGCGCGACAACGGTGCCCGAGCCGCGCCGGAAGGTCCACGTGCCGGGCGGCCCGTCGAGCAGCTCGTAGCGACCGCGACGCACGTCCTCGGAGGCAGCGCGCAACGCGACGAGGTCGCGTGTGAACGTGAGCGTGGACGCCGGATCGTCGGTCTGGTCGGCGACGTTGCACGCGTCCACGTCGCCGAACGGCAGCCACGGCTCGACGCCCGGGTCGGTGAAGCCGGCACCTGCACCACCGGTCCACGGCATCGGGGTGCGCTCGGGGTCGCGGCCGTAAACCGGGTAGAGCCGCACGCCGACCGGATCGAGCAATCGGTCGCGGGGGACGTCGGTGTCCGGCATGCCGAGCTCGTCGCCGTAGTAGAGGAACGGCGTACCCGGCAAGGTGACGAGCATGAGCAGCGCGCAGCGCGCCGCGTCCACGTTGCCGTTGGCCCAACGACTCGGGAACCGGTAGGTGTCGTGGTTGCCGCCCGTCCAGACCGGCCAGCACCCGTCGGGGATCGCGGCGAGCGTGCGCGTGACGACGTCGCAGAGCGTCGTGGCGTCGAACGGCGCGTGCAGCATCATGAAGTTGAACGCGAGGTGCAGCTCGTCGTCGTCGCCGTAGAACGACGCCAGCGTCGCGTAGTCGAAGACGTGCGTCTCGCCGACGAGTATCCGTCCGGGTGAGTACGAGTCGGCGAGGCGACGCCACCGCCGCAGGACGTCGTGCACCTCGGGACGGTTCGCGTTGTACACCTGCCGCTGAGCCTGGAGCTGCACGAACCAGTGGTCGTCCTCGGTCGCGGCCGGGTTGTCGCGCAGCAACCGGTCCTTCACCATCATGTGCACGACGTCGATGCGGAACCCGGCGACGCCACGGTCGAACCAGAACCGCAGGATGCGGTCGAATTCGTCGCGCACCTCCTCGTTCCACCAGTTGAGGTCGGGCTGCTCGGTGAGAAAGTTGTGCAGGTAGTACTGGCCCGTCGCGTCGTCGAAGGTCCACGCGGGACCGCCGAAGCTGCTGATCCAGTTGTTCGGGGGCGACCCGTCGGGCTTCGGGTCGGCCCACACGTACCAATCGCGCTTCGGGTTGTCGCGCGACGAGCGCGACTCGACGAACCACGGATGGCGGTCACTCGTGTGGTTCGGGACGAGGTCGAGCAGCACGCGGATCCCTCGCTCGCCGGCTGCCGCGATCAGCGCGTCGAGGTCGTCGAGCGTCCCGAGGACCGGTTGCACGGCCGTGTAGTCCGCGACGTCGTAGCCCCAGTCGGCATCGGGAGACACGGTCACCGGGTTGAGCCAGACGCCGGCGACGCCGAGTCGTTGGAGATGATCGAGGTGGTCGAGGATGCCGCGCAGGTCGCCGACCCCGTCACCGTTCGTGTCCGCGAACGAGCGCGGGTAGATCTGGTACAGGACGCCGTCGCGCCACCATGCCTTCTCGCTCACTCCCTCGCTGCACGGCTCGGGTGCTCGCCCTGCACCGCCCACATCGTTCGTTCGTGTTCCGTCGGGTCGACTCCGCTCGGGCCTCCCGGGCTCCGCCCAGGCCTGCGCTACGTCTCCCTGGCGAGCGACCTGCGCTCCTCCGTCGCTCCGGTCGCCGCGCGTCATCTCGGTCGAGTCGGGCATGGCGTGGGAGCGTACGGCGAGTCAGACGGCGCGTGCCTCGGGGGCGGACGCCGCCCACATCTCTGCGTACCGGCCCTCGTGGCGCACGAGCTCGTCGTGTGTCCCGTCCTCGACGATGCAACCGTCGTCGACGACGACGATCCGGTCCGCGAGGCGCGCGGTCTGCAGACGGTGCGCGATCAACAACGTCGTGCGGCCCCGGGCCGCGATGCCCATCGCGCGCGTGACGACCGCCTCGGTCGCGAGGTCGAGGTTCGAGGTCGCCTCGTCGAGCAGCAGGATCGCGGGGTCGACGAGTCGCGCGCGTGCGAGCGCGATGAGCTGACGCTGCCCGGACGACAGGGACCGGCCGCGCTCGCTGACGTGCTGCAGGTAGCCGTTCGGCAGTGACGCGATGAACGCATGCGCCCCGACCGCGCGCGCGGCGGCCTCGACCTCGGCGTGGGTCGCGTCCCGCCGTCCGTACGCGATGTTGTCGCGGATCGTGCCCGAGAACAGGAACGCCTCCTGGGGGACGACGCCGAGCTGCGCGTGGTACGCGGAGGGCTCGTAGCGGTCGACGGGCACGCCGTCGACGAGCACGCGGCCGCCGCTCACGTCGTAGAAGCGCGCGACCAGCTTCACGATCGTCGACTTGCCCGCACCGGTCTCGCCGACCAGCGCGACGGACTCACCCGGCGACACGCGCAGATCGACGTCGCGCAGCGCGTCGTCGACCGCGGTCGGATAGCGGAAGCGAACGTGCTCGAACGTGATCTCCCCACGGAGACGTCCGGGCACCACCGCGTCGACAGGCGGCGGGACGGAGCTCGGCGTGTCGAGCAGCTCCCCGATGCGACCGAGCGACACTCGCGCCTGCTGCCAGGAGTCGAAGACCTGCGACAGCTGCTGGATCGGCGTGAAGAACAGATCGAGGTACAGGAGGAAGGCGATCACGGCGGCGCCCGACCGGGCACCGCTCGGCAGCAGTGCTGCGCCCGCCGCGAGGACCATCGCCGCGGTGAGCTCCGAGAGCATCTCGACGAACGGGAAGTACATCGCGACGAGCTGCTGCGCGCGGAGACGGGCGTCGAGGTATCCGCGGGCGACGTCCTCGAACTCGCGGGAGCTGCGCCCTTCCTGCCCGAAGGCCTGCGACACCCGAACGCCGGACAGTCCCTCCTGGAGGTTCGCGTTCACCGCGGCGATCCGCTCGCGGGCGCGCTCGTACGCGCGGCTCGACGCCCGGCGGAACAGGAGCGTCGCGACGACGAGCGGTGGGAGCGCGAGCGCCGCGATCCCGGCGAGCCGCGGGTTCATGACGGCGAGCGCGATGCCCACGCCGACGAACGTCACGACGTTGACGAGCGCGTTCACGAGCCCGTTCTGCAGGAGCTGCGAGAGCGCGTCGACGTCGGTCGTCATGCGCGTCATGACGCGCCCGGCCATCTCCTGCTCGTAGTAGTCGACGCCGAGACGCTGGAGGTGGGCGAAGATCTTGGCCCGGAGTGCGAACAGCAACCGCTCCGCGGTCGTTCCGGTCACGACGGTCTCGGCCCACATGTCGAGCCAGTCGAGAAGCGTGACCACGAGGAACGCGCCCGTGATCGCGAACAGCGCGCCCGTCGAGCGCGCCGCCACACCGCGGTCGAGCCCCGCCTTCACGAGCGCGGGACCGAGCAGCGTCGCGATGCCGTCGAGCGCGACCAGCAGGATGCCGAACGCGAGCGCGGCGCGGTACGGGCGGAGGAACTCCGCCAGGCGGAACCGCTCACCCATGCGCGTCTCGTACGTGACGTCGACGCGCGGCTCCTCGCGCGCGGCCGGGAGCCGCGCGACCTTGGCGAGCAGCTCCGGGGTCGGGGCGAGCGCCATCCCGGCCCCGCCCGCCCAACCGCCGCCACCTCCGCCGCCGCCGAACCCCATGCCCCGGTTGGCGGCCGCCACCGGCGCGGCGCCGACGAGCCCGTCCTGCTCCTCGCGGACCTGCCACGCGGACACGGTGACGCCCTCGTCGCTCAACACGTCGAGGGGATCCGCTCCGGCCGCCGCCTCGGCGAGGTCGTCCTCCGCGTCGACGCCCTCGGCGTCCTCGCCCGGGCCGGACAGCAGGGTCCGGTAGAGCCGGCACCGCGCCCACAGCTCGTCGTGCGTGCCGCTGTCGAGGACCGCGCCGGCGTCGACGACGACGATGCGGTCCGCGAGCGCGAGCGTCGACCGGCGGTGCGCGATGAGGATCGTCGTGTGTCCCTCGAGCAGCCGTGACAAGGTCGCGTGGATCTCCTCCTCGACGCGCGCGTCGACGGACGACGTGGCGTCGTCGAGCAGCAGGATCCGCGGCCTGGTCAACAACGCGCGCGCGAGTGCGACGCGTTGTCGTTGACCGCCCGACAGCGTGAGGCCCTGCTCCCCGACGACCGTGTCGTACCCCTCCGGGAGGCGCTCGATGAACTCGTGCGCCTCGGCGGCGCGCGCGGCAGCGATCACGTCGTCGTCGGTCGCGTCGGGCCGGCCGAACGCGATGTTCGCCCGTACCGTGTCGGAGAAGAGGAAGCTGTCCTCGAACACCACACCGATCTGGTTGCGCAACGACGACAGCGTCACGTCGCGCACGTCCACGCCGTCGACGCGCACGGCACCCTGCTGCACGTCGTAGAACCGAGGGAGGAGCAAACCGACCGTCGACTTCCCCGAGCCCGAGGTCCCGACGAGCGCGACCGTCTCGCCGGGAGCGACGTGCAACGAGAACTCGTGCAGCACGGGCTCGGAGCGCAGGTAGCCGAACGTGACGCCGTCGAACGCCACGTCCCCGTGTGAACGTGGCAGCTCGGTGGCGTCGGGTGACTCCGTGACGAGCGGGTTGGAGTCGAGCAGGTCGAAGACGCGCTCCGCGCCGGCGCGCGCGAGCTGCCCGACCGTCAGGACGCCCGCGAGCATGCGCACGGGAGGCACGAGGTTCGAGACGTACGCCATGAACGCGTAGAACGTGCCGATCGTGATCTCACCGTGCAGCGCGAGCCACCCGCCCAGCGCGAGCACCGCGACCTGCGCGAGCGCGGGGATCGTCTGCAGCACGGCCTGCAGCCGCGCCTGGATCCGGACGAGCCGCGTGCGCGACCCGTACAGCCGGCGTGCGTCGGCGACGAGCCGGTCGAGCTCCTGCTGCTCCTGGCCGAAGCCCTTCACGACGCGCACACCCGTGACGGCTTCCTCGACGACGATCGCGACCTCGCCGGCCTTTTGCTGCGCGTCCCAGCTGGCCGGGAAGATCGTCGTCCGCAGCTTCACCGCGGTGAACAGCAGCAGCGGCGCGACGACGAGCATGATCACCGTCAGGAGCGGCGACAGCCACACCATGAGCGCGACGGAGACGATGAACATGATCACGTTGCCGAGCGCGATCGGCAGGAACGCGAGCAGACCCTGGATGAGCGTGACGTCGGAGCTCGCGCGGCTCACGAGCTGACCGGTCTGCATCTCGTCGTGTCGCGCGAAGTCGAGGCGTTGCAGCTGCTCGAAGATCGCAGTGCGCAGGTCGTGTTGCACGTCCAGGCTGACGCGACCGCCCCAGTAGCGACGCACGTATGCCGCACCGAAGCGCGCGACACCGAAGACGACGAGCAGGATCAACCATCCGGTGAGCGACCCGTGCCGCGCGACGATCCCGTCGTCTACGACCGCGCGTTCGACGATGGGACTGAACGCGGCGATCGTCGTGCCGAGCACCGCCGCGCCGAACGCGACGAACACCTTGCCGCTGTGCGGGCGCAGGTACGTGCCCATCCGACGGATCCACCCGCGCTGCTCCACGCGCGTGCCATCGCGGACGGTGCTCATCGTGTGACGAGGGTAACCGCCGGCGTCGGGCCCCCGTCCTCCGCTCACGTCGCGGGGATCTGGACGATGCGGTGCGACGTGATCGCTCCCTCGTGCACGTCCAGGAGCCCGTACGACCGGTAGGGCGCGCGGCGACGCTGGGTCGGCGAACCCGGATTGAACAGGCGCTGGCCGTCGACGCCGATCTCGTCACACGGCTCGTGCGTGTGCCCGAAGACGACCAGGTCGCAGTCGGGGAAGCGACGGCGCAAACGTGACATTCGACCGGCACGCGGCCCCGGCTCGTGGACCATCCCGATGCGAACGCCCTCGACCGTCGTCGTTAGCGTCTCGGGCAGCACGCCGACCAGCTCGTGGTCGTTGTTCCCCAGCACTGCGTGCACGGGGGCGAACGCCGACAGCTCGAGCAGGAGGTCCCGGCCGACCACGTCGCCGGCGTGCAACACCAGGTCGATGCCCGTGAGCGCGTCGTAGACGGCCTCCGGGAGCTGCGGTTTCGCTCCCGGACGCACGTGGGTATCGGCGAGCGCCATCAGCCGCACGGGCTCTCCCGTCGCGTGTCCGGCGGGCACCGGTGCCTGTGCTTCCCCGATCCCGACCCTTCGCATGCACGTGTGCGGAGGTTCCCGTCATGCGCGGCCGGCGGGCGGACCGTTGCCGTGCGAGAACCCGAGGAGAACCGAGTCATGCCCACGCGCCGTTCCGGCTTCGTCGCGTCACGCCTCGACTCGCGCTCGCGCCACCACGCAGCGCGCAGGACGGCGCCAACATCACGACACCGGCGGCGACACCGCCGACATCGCGTCGTCACGCTCGTCGCGACGTGTTGCGCGGCCGCGGTCGCTACGACAGCCGCGTTCGCGGTGACCGCGAACACACCTGCGGACGCGGGAACGTCGCAGAAGCCCGACGACGTCCACACGAAACAGGACCTGCACACGAGGCAATTCGATGCAGACCTCGCGCTCGCCCGTCAGCTCGTACCCGTCTCCGCCGGCGACGGGCTCGCACGCGACGCGGTCGGTCACCCGATGACGACGACGTTCTCGCGCGTCACGCGACTCGCGGCCGCGACCGAGCTCCAGAGGCAACGCGACCTCGCCGCGCAGCTCGCTGCCGCGGCGCAGGCGCGCGCGGCGCAGGACGCGGTGTGGGACCGGCTCGCGCAATGCGAGACGGGCGGGAACTGGAGCATGCGCGGCGCGCGCTACTCCGGCGGGCTCGGCTTCTACAACGGCACGTGGGACGCGTTCGGTGGACGCGAGTTCGCGCCGAACGCGGGCATGGCGACGCGCGACCAGCAGATCGTCGTCGCGGAGCGCGTGCGAGCGCAGTTCGGTTACACCGGCTGGGGCTGCGCGCCGCGCGTCGGCCTGTGATCTGAGCCGAGCGACCCCGGCGCGAGCGACGTCGCCACGACGATCGCGAGTCACGCGAGCGCCCGGAAGGCGGCGACGCGCGCGGCCGCGCGACAATCGCGGTTCTGGCATGCGGTTCGGTCGGCGGGCAGTCGCGGTCCTCGTCCTCGTCCTGGGTGCCGGGACGCTCCAGGCCTGCCGCCCGATCCCGATCGGTTCGCCGCAGGCCACCGAGTGCCCGCCGATCGCCGCCGGCGGCGACACACCGATCGCCGCTCGACCGGCGAGCGCGCCGGCAGCCACGCCGACCGACCACGTGAACGTCGCGGTCGACCTGTCCGTCGGAGCACCGAACCGGAACCTGACGGGCGTGGTGTGGAACAGCGGCAGCACGGTCGCACCTGTCGCGCCCGTGCAGCCTGCGATCGTGCGGATCGACGGCAGCCTGCAGGACCGCAGCACCGGGCCCGGTCAGCTGGACCTCCAACCGCTGCTGCAAAGGGTCGCGCAGGTGCGGGCGATCGGGGCCGAGCCGCTGGTGATCCTGTCGTACATGCCGACGTGGCTCGGCGCGGCGCGAGCCGGGACGACGCACGACCCCACGCGGATGGGACCCTCCGATCTCGACGCGTGGCAGGCGCTCGTCACGCAGGTCGTGCGGACACTGGCGACGGCGCCGCAACCGGCCTACCGGTTCGAGGTGTGGAACGAGCCGGACATCACGATCTTCTGGCAGGACACGATCGCGGAGTTCGTCGCCATGGCGCTCCGTGACCACCAGGCGGTCGCCGACGTGAAGCGCGAGACGGGCCTGCCGCTCCAGATCGGCGGGCCGGCCGACGCGGGGCCGAACAGCTCGAACCTCGTTCCCTACGTGCAGGCCGTGGCCGCGGCCGGACTGCCGCTCGACTTCGTGAGCTGGCACAAGTACGCCAACTCGCCGTTCCTCGGTCCCGACGGTCCCGAGGGCAACCTGCCTCTCCCGATCTACCAGGCGCTCGCGAAGCGCAACCCGAACTCCACGCCGCTGCAGTACTCGTCGGAGATCGCCGCGATGCGGTCCCGGATCCAGACCGCGCTCCAGGGCAGTGGCCTCTCACCGCAGCTGATCATCGACGAGTGGAACGTGTCCGCGGGCGGCTACGACCTCCGCCACGACGACGCCGAGGGCGCCGCGCTGGACGCCGGCATCCTCATCGAGATGGAGCGCGCCGGGCTCGACGCCGCCGCGTTCTACCGCGCGATCTCGGGGAGCGACGACCACCCCGGCGACTGGGGGCTCGTCCACGCCGACGGCACACCGAAGCCGTCGTGGTGGGTGTTCCGCGCGTGGACGGTGACCGGCGACCGGCTGCTCACCGGCGGCGACGACCCGGCATCGGGCCTGTGGGCGCGAGCGACGCGCGACCGGAGCTGCATCGACGTACTGCTCACGAACTTCGTCGCCACCGGCGCGCCCGCACGCACGGTCGAGGTCGACCTGCACGGCGAGCTCCCGCGCTGCCTCGGTGAACGGACGACGACACTCGCGACGCTCGACGCGAGCTCGACGAGCCTCGCGGACGTCTCGGTTCTCCATCCGGCGCACCACGAGGCCGTCACGGTGCCGATGGCGTCACAATCGGTCGCGTTGCTGCGGCTCGGCTGCGAACGACGATGACGGCGCCGTGCGTCGTCATCGTCACGAGGCCTTGCGTGTCTGGCGGAGGGAGCGGGATTCGAACCCGCGGAGCTCGCGCTCAAGAGTTTTCAAGACTCCCCCGTTCGGCCACTCCGGCATCCCTCCGGTGACGAGCGTACGCGTGCGCGTACTCGTTCAGGTACGGGACTCGATGCGCTCGAAGCCGCAGTAGGGGCGCAACACGTCGGGGACGGCGAACGACCCGTCGGGCTCCTGGCAGTGCTCGAAGAGGAAGACGAGCGTGCGCGAGATCGCGCACGCGGTGCCGTTGAGCGTGTGGACGAGCATCGTCTCGCGGTCGTCGCGGACGCGCGTGCCGAGGCGGCGCGCGGAGAAGTCGAGATAGTTGGAGCAGCTCGTCAGCTCGCGGTAGCGCTGCTCGGACGGCAGCCACACCTCGATGTCGAGCTTGCGTGCCGCGGCCGGACCGAGGTCGCCGGCCGCGATGTCGACGACGCGGTACGGCAACCCGAGACCACCGACGATCGACTCCTCGACCGCGAGCAGCGCGTCCATCTCCTCCCAGGACCGGCTCGGGTGCGCGTACGAGAACATCTCGACCTTGTCGAACTGGTGGACGCGGAAGATGCCGCGCGTGTCCTTGCCGTACGTGCCTGCCTCGCGGCGGAAGCACGACGAGAACCCGCCGTAACGCAGCGGCAGCGCGTCCGCGTCGACGATCTCGCCGCGGTGCAGCCCCGACAACGGCACCTCCGCGGTGCCCACGAGGAACAGCTCGCCTTCGTCGACGTCGTACACCTGGTTGCGGTCGGTCGGGAAGAAGCCCGCCTCCTCCATCGCGGACTCGCGGACGAGGACGGGCGGGACGACGGGCGTGAATCCGCCCGCGACGAGACGCGCCATCACCCACTGCACGAGCGCGAGCTCGAGCAAGGGAGCCTCGCGCATCAGGTACGCGAACCGGGAGCCGCTCACCTCGGCGGCGTGCTCGGTGTCGACCAGGCCGAGCGCGGCACCGAACGCGGCGTGGTCCAGCGCGGGCGCCGGACCGACCTCCCCGACCTCGCGCAGCACCTCGCCCTCGTCCTCGCCGCCCTCGGGCACGCGCGGGTCAGCCGGGTTCGGGACCTGCAGCGCGAGCTCGCGCAGGCGCGCCTCGACCTCCGTCAGTCGCGGCTCCACGGCCGCGACCGCCTCCTTGAGCTCCGTCGCGGCGGCGATCTTCGCCGGCCGTTCGTCGGGCGACGCCTTGCCGATCTCCTTCGACGCCGCGTTCTGGCGGGCGCGCAGCTCCTGCACCTCGCTCTGCACGCGGCGTCGCTCCTCGTCGGCCGCGAGCACCTCGTCGACGAGGCCCGCGCGAACGCGCTTGCGCTCGACACCGGCGCGGTACTCGGCGTCGTCGCGGAGTCGGCGGAGGTCGATCACGCGTGTCCCTCGGCGCGGATCTGGGCCCGGAGGCCGTCCATCCAACGCTCCGCGGCACGCGCGGCGCGCCCGACCGCGGTCCGGCGCGCGTGCGCCTCCTCTTCACCCGCGACGGGGTACGAGCCGAGGAACTTCACCTCGGCCTGCCGCGCGGCGAGCGTTCGGAGACAGTCGGCGACGACCTCGTCGGCGATGTGTCCGGTGCAGTCGATGAAGAAGCAGTACTGGCCCAGCCCCCGCTTCGTCGGACGTGACTCGAGCTTGTTGAGGTTGATGCCTCGCGCCGCGAACTCCTGGAGGATCGCGAGCAGCGAGCCGGGCTTGTCCTCGCGCTGGAAGCACACGATCGACGTCTTGTCGTGCCCCGTCGGACCGGGGACGCCACGGCCGAGCAGCACGAAGCGCGTGCGGTTCTCGGGGTGGTCCTCGATCTCGCTGGCGAGCAGTTCGAGCCCGTACAGCTCCGCGGCGAACGCCGTTCCGATCGCGGCCTGGTCGGTCCGGCGCGAGCGCGACACCTGCCGCGCCGCCTCGGCCGTGGAGTTCGCGGCCACGAGCGTCGCGTCGGGAAGCTTGCGCGACATCCAACCCCGGCACTGCGCGTGCGCGTGCGGATGGGACAGGACGGTCGTGACATCGTCGATGCGCGTCCCCGGGCGCGCGCAGAGGTTCAGCACGATCGGCAGGTCGATCTCGCGCTGGATCAGCAGCTCGCTCTCGAACGCGAGCGTGTCGAGCGTGACCGAGACCGATCCCTCGATGGAGTTCTCGATCGGGACGACACCCCAATCGGCGTCGCCGTGCTCGACGGTCGAGATGACCTGCGGGACGGTCGCGATCGGCACGAGCGACTGCTCGGCGAGGTCCGCCTGTGTGAGCACGGCCTCCTCGGTGAACGTTCCGCGCGGTCCGAAGTACGCGACGCGATCGCGCGCCGCGCGCGTGCGGGCGTCGTCGGGCTCGGAGTCGCGGCGCGGTGACACGTCCGCGCATCGTACCGGCGTCACCGGCGGGGTCCGTGCCGACGCTTCACGGCACATCTAGCGTTCCGCCGATGCGGATCTGGACGGTCGACGAGGCGAACGCCGCCCTCGAGCGCGTGCACGCGATCGTCGAGCGCGTCCGCGACCTGATGACCGAGGCCCGCGAGCGCGCGGCGAACGTCGCCGGCAACGGCCACGCCGGGACGAACGGGCACCGCGAGGGTGGACCGCTCGACACGCAGGTGCAGGCGCTGCTCGCCGAGCTCGACCGGGACGGCATCGTCCTGCGCGACGTCGAGCGCGGACTGGTCGACTTCCACGCGGTGGCTCCCAGCGGGCGGGACTACTGGCTGTGCTGGATCGTCGACGAGCCCGAGCTCGCGTGGTGGCACTGGCCCGAGGACGGGTTCGCGGGGCGGCAGCCGCTCGCGAGACCACCGGCGTGAACGAGTCGGGGTCTCGCTTCAGATGCGCTCAATGGCGCGCAGACGCGCGCGCGGAGCACGGCGGGGCGGGCCCGACCCACCCCGCATCAGCAGCCTGATCACACGGGCCCGCTGCGGCCGGTACGGCTCGAGCAGCTCGAGCATGCGCGCGTCGTCGCCGTCGCGCTCGCCCGCGAGCGACCACGACACGATGCCGGGCAGGTGGTAGTCGCCGACGCTCACCGCGTCGCGGTCACCCAGCGCGACGCTCGCGACCTCGGCCGCGGTCCACGGGCCGACACCGTCGACACATCGCAGCGCGCGCTGCGCGTCGTGCGCGTCGAGCGTCGCGATGCGTTCGAGGCTCGTCGCCCGGGCGCACAGACGCCGGATCGTGTCGGCACGGCGTCGCTCGATGCCGAGCGGGTGGAACGCCCAGTACGGGAGGCTGCGAAGCCGCTCCGGTACCGGCGGCACCATCAGCCCGGCCGCACCGGCCGGTCCCGGCGCGCGCTCGCCGTATCGGCGCACGAGCCGCGCGTAGCTGCGGTGCGCCTCGATCGACGTGACGCGCTGCTCGACGACGGACGCCACCGCGGCTTCCACGACCGCTCCGCTCGCGCCGAGCCGGAGACCGGGGTTCCGCCGGTGCAGCTCGGCGACCAGCCCGTCGCGAGGGACGAAGTCCGTCGCGTCGTCGTCGAGCCCGAGGAGCGCCTCGACGCGCTCGAGCGCCCATGCCCCCCCAGGACCCCACGCGCGCACGACGACGTCGTCGCGGTCGCGCATGATGCGGGTCGTGACGGGACCGCACGGAGTACGGGTCGCCCGCCAGACGTCGTCGGGCCGAACCCGCGTGCACGGGTCGTGGCGACCGCGCTGCAACGGCGCCAAGGTGGCCGCGAGGTCGACCGGCACCCGGGGTTGCAACCGGCGTTCGTGCACCGACGGATTCTGCCCGCGCCCGCGTCCCGCTCGGCGGAGCCATGATCTTCCCGTCCCCGTCCTCAGGAGCCCCCGGTGCCGGAGCAGTCGATCATCGAGTCACCCGAGTGGCAGGCGCTCGCCGACCACTTCGCCGCGATCCGCGACGTCCACCTGCGCGACCTCTTCGCGACGGATCCGGCCCGCGGCGAGCGCATGACGCTCGAGGTCGACGGGATCTACCTGGACTACTCGAAGAACCGCCTCACGGCGGAGACGATCCGGCTGCTGTGCGCGCTCGCGACACGCGCCGGCCTTCGCGAGCGGATCGACGCGATGTTCGCCGGCGAGAGGATCAACGTCACCGAGGATCGTTCCGTCCTGCACGTCGCGCTGCGGATGCCGCGTGCGACGTCGCTCGTCGTCGACGGTGTCGACGTCGTCGCCGAGGTCCACGACGTCCTGGACCGCATGAGCGCGTTCTCGGAGCAGGTCCGATCGGGCACATGGCGCGGCGCGACGGGGCAGCCGATCCGGAACGTCGTCAACATCGGGATCGGCGGCTCCGACCTCGGACCCGCGATGGCCTACGAGGCGTTGCGCGACTTCAGCCGACGCGACCTGACGTTCCGGTTCGTGTCGAACGTCGACGGCACCGACGTGTGGGAGGCCCTCCACGATCTCGATCCCGCGCAGACGCTGTTCGTGGTGTCGTCGAAGACGTTCACGACGCTCGAGACGTTGACGAACGCACGCACCGCGCGCGAGTGGCTCGTCGCCGCGCTCGGCGAGGACGCGGTCGAGCGTCACTTCGTCGCTGTCTCGACGAACGCGCAGAAGGTCGCGGAGTTCGGCATCGACACCGCGAACATGTTCGGCTTCTGGGACTGGGTCGGCGGGCGCTACTCCTACGACTCCGCGATCGGCCTGTCGTTGATGGTCGCGATCGGGCCCGAGCGCTTCGCGGAGATGCTCGCCGGGTTCCACGCGATCGACGAGCACTTCCGCCGGGCGCCGTTCCACGAGAACCTGCCCGTCCTGCTCGGCCTGATCGGCATCTGGTACATCGACTTCTTCGGCGCCCAGACGCACGCGGTGCTGCCCTACAGCCAGTACCTGTCGCGCTTCACGGCGTACCTCCAGCAGCTCGACATGGAGAGCAACGGGAAGTCGGTCGACCTCGCCGGCAACCCCGTCCGGTTGCAGACGGGCCCGGTCGTGTGGGGACAGCCGGGGACGAACGGCCAGCACGCCTTCTACCAGCTCATCCACCAGGGCACGCGGCTGATCCCGTGCGACTTCGTCGGGTTCGTGCGCCCGAACCACGACGTCGGCGACCACCAGGACCTCCTCGTCGCCAACCTGTTCGCGCAGACCGAGGCGCTCGCGTTCGGCAAGACGGCCCGCGAGGTCGAAGCGGAAGGGGTGCCGCCCGAGCAGGTGCCGCACCGGACGTTTCCCGGCAACCGGCCGACGAACACACTCCTGCTCGGGCAGCTGACGCCCTACACGCTCGGCCAGCTCGTCGCGACGTACGAGCACAAGGTGTTCACGCAGGGGACCGTCTGGGACATCAACTCCTTCGACCAGTGGGGTGTCGAGCTCGGGAAGGTGCTCGCGAACCGGATCGTCCCGCAGCTGCGCGATGTTGGGGACGCGCCACTCGACCACGACAGCTCGACGAACGCGCTGATCCGCCGGTACCGCGCGCTGGCCGAGCCACCGCCTCCGGCGGGCGCCGCGAGTCGCACGGCCACGGATCGAGACGAAGGGTGAAGCGATGCAACTCGGGATGATCGGGCTCGGCCGCATGGGCGCGAACCTCGTGCGCCGCCTCATGCGCGACGGACACGACTGCGTGGTGTACGACGTGAACGCCGACGCCGTGAAGACGCTCGAGAGCGAGGGCGCGACCGGCGCGGGCTCGGTCGAGGACTTCGTGGCGAAGCTCGAACGTCCGCGTGCGGCATGGATGATGGTCCCGGCCGCGTTCGTCGCCGACACCGTTGATCAGCTCGTGAAGCTGCTCGACCGCGACGACGTCATCATCGACGGCGGCAACTCGTACTACCGCGACGACGTCGACCGCGCCGAGATGCTCGCACCGACCGGCATCCACTACGTGGACGTCGGCACGAGCGGCGGCGTGTTCGGCCTCGAACGCGG
Organism: Acidimicrobiia bacterium; assembly: GCA_035651955.1. NCBI lineage: Bacteria > Bacillati > Actinomycetota > Acidimicrobiia > Acidimicrobiia bacterium. The sequence continues at coordinate 39,841 of DASRES010000069.1, read as the reverse complement.
CTACTGCATGATGATCGGTGGCGAGCGCGACGTCGTCGAACGGCTCGACCCGGTCTTCCGGTCGCTCGCGCCCGGTGTCGACGCCGCGCCACGCACGCCGGGGCGGAGCGGTGAGCCGTCGACCGCCGAGCACGGCTACCTGTACTGCGGTCCCAACGGCGCAGGCCACTTCGTCAAGATGGTCCACAACGGGATCGAGTACGGGATCATGGCCGCGTACGCGGAAGGGCTCGCGATCCTGCACGACGCCGACGTCGGCTCGCGCAAGCAGGAGTTCGACGCCGAGACCGCGCCGCTCCAGGACCCGCAGTACTACCACTTCGACATCGACACGACCGCGGTCGCGGAGGTGTGGCGACGCGGCAGCGTGATCAGCTCGTGGCTGCTCGACCTCACCGCTACCGCGTTGCTCGAGTCGCCGACGCTCGACGGGTTCACCGGTCGCGTCTCCGACTCCGGCGAAGGCCGCTGGACCGTCCAGGCCGCGATCGAGGAGGGCGTGCCCGCGCAGGTGCTCGCCGCCGCGCTCTACTCGCGCTTCGCGTCGCAGGGCAACGCCGAGTTCGCGAACCGGTTGCAGTCCGCGATGCGCAAGGAGTTCGGCGGGCACCTCGAGAAGCAGGCCCAGCAGTGACCGCGGTCGGCGACACCGCTGCAGCGACCACGACCGGTCCGGCCGCGACCGAACCCGGCCGGCCCTCGGACGCGCTCGTGCTGTTCGGCGCGACCGGCGACCTCGCGCACAAGAAGATCTTCCCCTCGCTGTACGAGCTGACGAAGTCGGGTCGCCTCGACGTCCCCGTCGTCGGTGTCGCGGTCGAGCAGTGGACCGTCGACCAGTTGCGCGACCGCGCGCGCGACGGGATCGAGAAGTTCGGCGGCGGCGTCGACGACGAGCCGGCCTTCGACAAGCTGGCGTCGATGCTGCGCTACGTGCACGGGGACTACCGCGACGGGACGACGTTCGAGCGCCTCGCCGCCGCGCTCGTCGGCTCGCACTTCCCCGCGCACTATCTCGCGATCCCGCCGAGCCTGTTCGCGACGGTCATCCAGGGGCTCGCGACGTCGAAGTGCGAGAAGGGCGGCCGCGTCATCGTCGAGAAGCCGTTCGGCCGCGACCTCCAGTCCGCGCGCGAGCTGAACCAGGCGCTGCACGCCGTGTTCCCCGAGGACCGCGTGTTCAGGATCGACCACTACCTCGGGAAGGAACCCGTCCAGAACATCTTGTACTTCCGGTTCGCGAACTCGTTCCTCGAGCCGATCTGGAACCGCAACTACGTCGCGAGCGTGCAGGTGACGATGGCCGAGGCGTTCGGCGTCGAGGGGCGGGGCAAGTTCTACGAAGAGGTCGGCGCGCTGCGCGACGTCGTCCAGAACCACCTGCTCCAGGTGATCGCGCTGCTCGCGATGGAACCGCCCGTCGGCGACGGCATCGAGCCGCTGCGGGACGAGAAGGAGAAGGTGTTCCGCGCGATGCGGTCGCTGGCACCGCGCGACATCGTGCGCGGCCAGTTCGTCGGCTACCACGACGAACCCGGTGTCGCCGCCGACTCCGACGTCGAGACGTACGTCGCGGTGCGCTTCTTCATCGACTCGTGGCGCTGGGAGGGCGTGCCGTTCTACGTGCGGGCCGGCAAGAAGCTGCCGGCGACGTGCACCGAGGTCATGGTCGAGCTCAAGGCGCCGCCGCAGCGGGTCTTCGCCGACTCCGAGCCGCCACCAGGGAAGACGAACTACTTGCGCTTCCGGCTCAACCCGGAGGTCGTCATCGCGCTCGGCGCGCGCGCGAAGAGACCCGGTGAGGACTTCGTCGGGCGCCAGCTCGAGCTCTACCTGTGCAACAGCTCGACGGACGAGATGACGCCGTACGAGCGTCTCATCGGCGACGCGCTCGAGGGCGAGAAGCTCCTGTTCGCGCGGGAGGACGGCGTCGAAGCCGCGTGGCGTGTCGTCGACCCGGTCATCCGCGACCACCCGCGCGCCATCCCGTACGACCCGGGCTCGTGGGGACCGAGCGAGGCAGATGCGCTCGTCGCCGCGGACGGCGGCTGGCACGACCCGAAGGCGTAGCGGCGCGTGGCCGTCGACGGCGCGCGACCGCGCGTCCGAGAGGTCTGGCTCGTACGTCACGGCGCGACGGAGTGGTCGTCGTCGGGGCGGCACACGGGTCGCACCGACGTCGCGCTGACCGAGGAGGGGCGCGAGCAGGCGCGCGCCCTCGGACGGCGGCTCGGGGGACGGCCGTTCGGCGCCGTGTTGACGAGCCCGTTGCAGCGCGCGACGGAGACGTGCCGCATCGCCGGATACCTCGACGTCGCGCGCGTCGAGCCCGCGCTGCGCGAGTGGGACTACGGCGAGTACGAGGGACTGACGACCGAGCGGATCCGCGAACGAGTGCCCGGATGGACCATCTGGAACGGTCCGGTGCCGGGCGGCGAGACGATCGACGAGGTCGCGGCGCGCGCGCGTCACGTGCTGGCCGAGGTGGCGGCCGTCGACGGCGATGCCGCGTTGTTCGCGCACGGACACATCCTCCGCGTCCTCGCCGCGTGCTGGCTCGACGTCGACCCACACACGGGGCGGCTCCTCGCGCTCGACACCGCCGCGCTGTGCGTCCTCGGGTTCGAGCACGAGACGCGGGTCGTACGCACGTGGAACGAGGCCGCCGACCTCTTGCCGGTGCCCGAGGACGCGAACGGCTGACGGTCACCCGCGTGCGGGGCGACGCATCGTCCACAGCGGCGGGCCCGCGCGCCACGGTCGCAGCTCACGCTCGACCACGAAGCCGAAGCGGCCGTACCACGCGAGGTTCCGGGGATTGGACGTCTCGAGGTACGCGGGCAGCCCGTCGGCATCGGCGCGCTCGAGTCCTCGCATCACGAGCGCGGCGCCGTAGCCGTGGCTCTGCTCGGCCGGGTCGACGCAGAGCAGCGCGAGGTACCAGTGCTCGTCGTGCGGGTGCGTGCGGTCCATCGCGACGAGCGCGCGCACGCCGTCGGGGATCGCGCGGGGCGCATGGAGCAGCGCCCGCAACGTGCCGAACGCCTGGCGGAGCTGCGTTCCCGCCGGGAGCGGGTACCGGCCGGGCGGCACCCACGACGCGACACCCGCCGCGACCCCGCCCCGGCGCGCGACGAACGTCGCACCCTCGGGCGCGGTCGCGTCGATCGACGCACGGAAGAACGTCGGCAGGCCGCGCCGGCGTCGTGCGTCGTCGGGGACCAGGTAGCGAAACGCAGGATCGTCGTGGAACGCACGCGCGGCGACGTGCCCGTACGCCTCCGCCTCGCCGCTCTCGATCATGCCGATGTCGCTCTCGCTCGGCAGCCGGGCGCCGGGCTGGTGGTCGCTCATGTCGACATCGTCGCGTGCACGCCGACCGTCGTCAGGCGGGCACGACCTCGACCGGGATCCCGTTGACGACCGCGTTGCCCGAGATCGCGTCGACGAGCCGGCCGGGCGCGAGATGGTTGTTGTTGACGCCCGCGTGCTCGGACGCGACCGACTGGCGCGTACCGGGCCGGTCGTGGCCCCAGCCGTGGGGCAGGCACACGACACCGAGCATCATCTCGTCGCTCACCTCGACGGGGACCTCGACGCTGCCGGCCTCGGACGCGACACGCGCGAGGGCGCCGTCGACGAGCCCCAGGCGCGACGCGTCGTCCGGGTGGACGAGGAGCGTGCAGCGGTCCTTGCCCTTCATGAGCACGCGGACGTTGTGGAGCCACGAGTTCTTGGAGCGGACCTGCCGACGACTCACGAGCACGAGACCGTCACGCGGCCGTTCGAGACGCGCGCGCAGCCGGGCGGCGTCGTCGGTGATGTAGCGCGGCGCGACCTCGATCCGCCGCGACGGTGTGCGCAGCACCTCGCGCACGCGCGGGACCATCGGACCGAGATCGATCCCGTTCGGCTCGTCCTTGAAGTGTTGGAGCGTGAGCCCGTCAGGCCGCGCGCCGTATCCGTCGCCCCACCGGCCGCTGCGGACGGCGAAGTCGGCCATGCGATCGGGACCCCCGGCGTCGTACGCGGCGACGATCTCCTGCGGGTCGCGCCCGAACACGGGTGACGTGTCGTCGGCGCACTTCGCAGCGACGAGACCGGAGAAGAACGCGTCGTCGAGTCCACGGACCACCTCGGTCGTCGGCGGCTGCCCGAGGCAGATCGCGGCGAGCCCGAGCAGCACCTCCCACTCGTCGGGCCGTGCGGGATCGGGTGGGAAGACGGCCGGGGACCACTTCCCCGCCGAGCGGCTCGCCCACGACCAGATCATCTCGTCGTAGTGCGGTTGCTCGAGCGGCGACAGCCCCGGGAGCAGGACGTGCGCGTGACGAGTCGTCTCGTTGATCCAGTTGTCGACGCTGATCATGCACTCGAGCATCGGGAGCGCGTCGTCGAGCCGTTGCGACTCGGGCGCGCTGATCACGGGATTGCCGGCGATCGTCACGAGTGCCTTCAACTGCCCGTCACCCGGCGTCGCGATCTCCTCGGCGAGGCACGAGACCGGGAACTGGCCGAGCACCTCCGGAGCACCGCGCACGCGGCTGTGGAAGCGCCCGAACGCGGCACCTTCCGCGAACGCGGGGTTGGGCAGGCTCGAGATGGGCCACGCGATCGGGTTGCCGAACATCAGGCCGCCCGGACGGTCGAAGTTCCCCGTCAGGATGTTCACGACGTCGACGAGCCACGACGCGAGCGTGCCGAACTCCTGGTTGCACAACCCGATGCGCCCGTACACCGCGGCGCTCGGCGCGGCGGCGATCTCGTGCGCGAGACGGCGAATCGTCTCGGCGGGCACACCGCAGGCGTGACTGACGACCTCGGGCGTGAACTCGCGTGCGACGGCGTCCACGTCGTCGACGCCGTCCACGAGATCCGCGACGTCGCCCAGCGTCACAAGGCCGTCCGCGAACAGCACGTGCACGATCGCGAGGAGGAACGCGGCGTCGGTACCGGGAACGATCGGGACCCACTCGTCGGCACGCTCGGCGGTCCCCGTTCGCCGAGGATCGACGACGACGGTCCGTCCGCCGCGTTCACGGATGCGCTCGATGTCGCCGAGCACGTCGGGCCGCGCGAGCAGGCTGCCCATCGACGCGTGCGGGTTCGCGCCCATCACGAGCCAGTAGTGGGTGCGCGCGACGTCGGGCGCGGGGATCTGCCACATGTTCCCGTACAGCAGCTGGCAGACGACGTTCTTCGGCCACTGGTCGACGGTGCCGGACGAGTAGATCGGCGAGATCCCCGACATCGCGATGAACGCGGCGACGTAACGGGACAGCGAGTAGTTGTGCGCGGTCGGGTTCCCGACGAACGCTGTGACGGCCTCCATGCCGTGACGGTCGATCACACCGCGCAACAGCTCCTCGCAGCGCGCGAACGCGTCGTCCCACGAGACCTCGCGCCACGTCTCGCCATCACGCACCATCGGGACGCGCACGCGGTCGGGATCCTCGTGGATGTGACCGAGCGTCGTGCCCTTCGGGCAGATGAAGCCCTTGCTCCACACGTCGTCGCGGTTCGGTCGGATGAGCGTCACCCGCCCGTCCTCGACGTGCAACTGCAGCCCGCACATCGCCTCGCACAGCGGGCACGTGCGGAGCCTGATGTCGGCCGAAGCGGCGGCGCCGGCGTCGACGGTCATGGCGACTCCCTGTCGGGTCCGTGCAGTGTGACGGCCCCACCGTCGCGTCGCCAGTCTCGACGACGGCGGAATACCGCACGCCGTCGCCTCGTTCGACTCCGAGACACCGCACGCTCACCCACGGAGCCGTCCCATGCCCACCACCGAACTGACCGCCGACACCTTCGAGTCGACGATCGTCGACAACGACATCGTGCTCGTCGACTTCTGGGCGTCGTGGTGCGGGCCGTGCCGGATGTTCGCGCCGGTGTTCGAGGCCGCGTCCGAGAGCAACCCCGACATCGTGTTCGGGAAGGTCGACACCGAGGCGCAACAGGAACTCGCGGCCGCGATGGGGATCTCGTCCATCCCGACGCTGATGGTCTTCCGGGACAAGGTCCTGCTGTTCGCGCAGCCGGGCGCGCTCCCCGGACCCGTCCTCGACGACCTGATCGGTCAGGTGCGCGCGCTCGACATGGACGACGTGCGACGTCAGGCCGAGGAGGCGCGCGCCGCGTCGCGCACGCCCTGACGCAGTCGCATCCGCAGGAACATGAACCCGTCCTCTTCGAGGACGTGACGGATCTCGGGCTCGTACGGCGGGGAGATCACGGGTCCGGCCAGGATGCGCGGCCCCTCGCCGCCGACGATGCGGGGCGAGAGGGTGAGACACAGCTCGTCCACGAGATCGGCGCGTGCGAGCTCACCGTTGATGCCGGGCCCACCCTCGACGAGCACCGCGCGGGCGCCGCGATGCGCGAGGACGCCGAGCGCGGTCGCGAGGTCGACGCGCTGATCGCCCGCGACCACCACGTCCGCGACGTTCGCGACGTCGTCGCGCTGCTCGAGCTGCGTCGCTGCGTCGGTGGTCGTGAGGACGATCGGTCGCGCGCGTGCACCGGTGAAGAACGGCGAGGTCCAGTCGAACTCCGGACGGCCCGTGATCACCGCGATCGGCGGTTGCGGCGACTGGCCCCGTTCGCCTCGGCGACGCTCGTGGTCCTCGTCGAGGCGCGCGGGGCCGTACGCCTCGGAACGCATCGTCGTGGCGCCCACGACGATGACGTCGGCGTGCGAGCGCAGCACCGCGAACACCTTGTGGTCGGGCTCGCCGCCCAGCGGACCCGACCGTCCGTTGACGCTGATCGCCCCGTCGAGGCTCGAGATCATGTTCACGCGCACGTGCGCGGGACCGGCCGGGATGCGCTCGGGCGCGTACATGTCGACGAGCGTGTCGAGATCGACCGTTTCGAGCGGATCCGGGAACAGGCGGCGCATGATTCGAGTAGAGCCGTCTGCGCCGCGCGGCGCGCGGATGGTTGGAGACGCGGGCGCCGCGTCAGGAGCCGGTGGGCACCGTCCACGACGCGCCGACGATGTGGTGGACCGGGATGCCGAACGCGCGTGTCAGGCGGTTCGGGAGGTCCTGACCGATCCAGCGTGACACGCCGGACGGGAGCGTCGACAGGATGACGCCGTCGTAGCGGGCCTCGCGAAGCGCGTCGCGCACGGCGTCGAACGCGCGCTCGTCGCCCACCTCGCCGTCGACGTCGAGCCCGAGCCCACCGAACCAGGCGAGTGCCTCCTCGAGCCGGCGCGACGCGATCGCGCGCGCCTCCCCCTCGGTCCACACGACGTGGTCGTGTGGACGCGTCGCCGGGACCACGACGTGGAACCGGCAGCGTTCGCGCCCGGCACGCGCGCACAGCTCGTCGGCGAGCGCGTTCCCGGCGAGCGTCTGGTTGGCGACGACGAGGTACTGCTGCATCGCACACCTCCCGAGGAAGTCGATGCTCCTCTGGGAGAGCGTACGGCCGCCGGGACCAACCGGATTGCCGTCAGGAGCGGACGAGCCGCGCTGTCAGGAGCGGACGAGCCGCGCGATGGCTGCGGACGCCTCCGCGAGCTTCGCGTCGGCCTCGGCCCCGCCCTCGCCCACGGCCTGCCGGACGCAGTGGTCGAGGTGGTCGTCGAGCAGCTCGAGCGCGACGGCCTGCAGCGCCTTCGTCACCGCCGAGACCTGGGTCAGGACGTCGATGCAGTACTGGTCCTCGTCGACCATGCGCTGCAACCCGCGCACCTGCCCCTCGATCCGGCGCAGCCGCTTGAGGATGGCGTCCTTGTCGTCGGTGTACCCGTGCATTACCGATGCAGTATACCCCATGCCCGTATATCGCCGGTCGTGGTGCGGTCGCGGTAGCGTGGCTCGCATGTCGCTCGACGGTGAGTACGAACCGAGCCCGTGGGAGTGGGTCCGCACTCAGGTGGAGACCTACGAGCGCACGGGCGGGCGTGAGGCGAACACGCTGCTGGACACCGGCCTGCCGATCGTCATCGTCACGACCCGCGGGAAGAGGTCCGGGAAGCTCCGCAAGACCCCGCTGATGCGCGTCGAGCACGACGGCGAGTACGCGCTGGTCGCGTCGATGGGCGGCGCGCCGAAGCACCCGGTCTGGTACCACAACCTCAAGGCCGACCCGGACGCCGTCACGATCCAGGACGGTCCGGAGCCCTTCGACGCGACGGTCCGCGAGGTCACCGGTGAGGAGCGCGACGTGTGGTGGCGCCGCGCGGTCGACGCATACCCGCCGTACGCGGAGTACCAGGAGAAGACGGACCGGACGATCCCGGTGTTCGTCGCGACGCGCCGGAGCTGACCCGCGCCCGCCGCGCGAGCGTGGTACCGAGCACGATCGCCGCGATCGCACCGAGCGCGAGAACGGCCTGCGCACCACCTGTCGAGGGCAGGGTCGGCGCGGGCGACCCTTGGGACGACGGCGGGTCCGTCGCAGGAGGCGGCGCGACGACGTCGTTCCCCCCGGCCGGGCCCAGCACTGGTGGCGTCGCGACACCGTTGTCGATCGCGTGGGGGATCGAACCCAACGGCGGCGTGACGGCGCGCATCGCACCCGCGATCACCGCGTATCCCGTCGCGTTCGCGTCGTCGCCGAGGAAGTCGGGGCCGGTGCTGCTGCACGTCATGTCGAGCCAGTCGCAGACGTCGGCGACGTTGCGCGGGATCGTGCCGTACGGGCGCGTGACCATGGTCGAGAAGTCGTGCGTCTCGAACGCCGCCTCGACGTCGGCGACCGGCACACCGGATGCACCGTAGGCCTGCGCGAGGATCGTGCTGACCTGATCGTCGAGCGGGACCGTCGCGCGCGCGAACGCCTGACCGTCGGGTCCTTCCAGCCAGCGCGCGAGGAACGGGTCGAAGTAGTTCATGCCGACGATCGGCACGCCCGCGCCCGCCGCGTCGCGCAGACCGGTCAGGATGGTCCGCAGGTTCGCGCCGACGGTCGCGAGCCCTCGTTGCAGGCACGCGACGTCGAGACCGTTGAGCCCGCACCCGACGACGTCGTTGCCGCCGATGTCGATCGTCACGACCGCGACGCGCCCGGCGTGCGCGCGCAGGAAGGCCTCGGCGGCCGCGAGCTGGGAGCCCTCGGGGTAGCTGCAGATCCCGCCGTGGAGCATCGTGTCGGTCGTCTCGCTCGCGCAGCCGAAGTCGCGCAACTGCAAGCTCGGGAGCTCGGCCCGGTACGCGGTGAGCAGGTCGTCGGCGTAACCCGTACCGGGCGGCGCGGCGTACCCGGCCGCGAGGGAGTCGCCGACCGCGACGTAGTAGACGGCCTCGGGCGCCGACGACTGCGAGGCTGCCGCCCCGGTCGTCGGGAAAGCAGCCGTCGCGAGCGACGCGGTCGCGACGAGTGCGAGTGCGAGCACCGTCCGCGACGCCCCGTTCATCGCTGCCCCCTCGCCCCCGACGCGGCCGGAGCGGACCCCTGCCCTGTCCGCTCCGGCACCCCTCTCGACGCGCTGGTCGCCCGGAAGGTTCCGCGCGATTCGGGGAACGAGCACGCTCGTTCACGCGTCTCTAGCCTGTGCGGCCGGCAGGACGTTCTTCGAGACGGCAGGGCCGCGCATGGCACTCGAGGACACGGGTTCCGGTGTGCAGGCTGTCGCGCACGAGACCACGACGTCGTTCGTCCAGGCCGGTCCCGACGCGGCGTTCGCCGCGCTCGTCGCGACGTACCACGAGCGTCTCGCGCGCCTCGCGTACCTGTTGTGCAGCGATCGTGAGCAAGCCGAGGACGCGGTGTCCGAGGCGTATGCGAAGGTGTGGCCGCGGTTCCGCAGGGGTCACGTCGAGAACCCGCCGGTGTACCTGCGCACCGCGGTCGTCAACCAAGTGCGCGGCGGGTTGCGACGACGGCTGCTCGAACGTCGCGAGGAGCAACGCCAGCGCGTCGACTGGCGTGAGGGAACGTCGCCGCATCGCAACGTCGAGGAGCGCGAGCTGCTCGAGCCCGCGCTGCGACGGCTCCCCGCGGCACAGCGTGCCGTGATCGTGCTGCGCTTCTACGAGGACATGAGCGAGGAGCAGGTCGCGACACTGCTCGGCGTCCCGACCGGGACCGTGAAGTCGCGTTGCGCACGCGGACTCACGCAACTCCGCGCACTGGTCGGAAGCAGCGATGAGTAGCTTCGAGGACGCCCTGCGCCGCGGGCTCGCGAACGTCGAGCGCGGCTACGTGCCGTCCGACGGTCTCGTTGCGCGGATCGAGCACCGGACCCGCCAACGCGAGGTGCGCCGGCGGGTCGCCGCAGGTGCCGCCGTCGTCGTTGCGGTCGTCGTCGCGGTGTTCGCGATCGGGACGTCGCTCGGGGTGTCGACGTCGTCGCACTACCCCTCCACCGCGCGCGCCGCCGGACCGCACGGGACGACGACGCCACCGAGCGGTAGCCGAGGCGGGGGGCTGAGCCCCGAGCCGGCGAGCACGACCACGGCGAGCGCGAACCCCCGGCGGGCGACGCCGCACTCAGCCGCGCGAGCACGTTCGACACCGTCGACCACCTCGGCGAGCACGCCGAACCTCCAGCCGCAGGCAGCGGGATCGGGGTCTCCCGTGATCACCGACCCGACGCCGCTCGTCATCACGTCACCGGGTGACGGCACGTCGTCGACGACGACCACGACATTCACTCCCCCGACGACCACGCCACCGTCGACCGACACGACGACGACCACGACGACGACGTGTCCGCCGACGACCGACACGACGGCGGGCACGAGCACGACGTCAACGACGGTTCCACACTGCTGAGCGCGGGTTACGACGTCGCTTCGCGCATCGCCGCGATCACGGTCTCCGCGAGCTCGGGCCGGCAGACGAGCAGATCCGGCAGCCACGGATCCGCGCGGTTGTAGACGAGTGGTGCGCCGTCGATGCGCGACACGTGCAGCCCGGCCGCGGCGGCGACCGCAACGGGCGCGGCCGAGTCCCACTCGTACTGACCGCCCGAGTGCGCGTACACGTCAGCGTCGCCGCGCACGACGGCCATCGCCTTGGCGCCCGCGGAGCCCATCGGGACGAGCTCGCCGTCGAGCCGATCGGCCAGGAAGCGCGCGTGCTCGGTGGGACGCGTCCGGCTGACGACCAGACGGACCGGGTGCTCCGGCCGCGGCGGAACGGACGATGGCGACGCAGTCGTGAACGTCACGTCGAGCGCGGGCAGCGCGACCGCGCCCACGACCGCGTGACCGTCCACCGCGAGAGCGACGTGCACGGCCCAGTCGTCACGCGGCGGCTCCGAGAACTCGCGAGTGCCGTCGAGCGGGTCGACGATCCACACACGCCTGCTGTCGAGACGGGCGACGTCGTCAACGGCTTCCTCCGACAGCACCGGATCGTCCGGAAACCGTGCGCGCAGCTCACGCGCGATGAGGTCCTGCGACGCGAGGTCCCCGGCCGCCTTGAGCTCGCCGCCCGTCGCGCCGCTCGCGCGCACGCGCAGGAGCAGTTCACCTGCGGCCGTCGCGATCTCGGCCGCAGCGACATGATCGGCCGTCGTCACGAGGTCGGGCACGGGCGGATCGTAGGCGGGAGGTCGGGCTCACGAACGTGGGTCCGAGGCGTCTGCCCACGCGCGGCGCTCGAACGGACGACCGGTTGCCGCGGTTAGGGTCGCCGGGCATCAGAGCCGTCGTCCGCGTGATCGTCGTCGTGGCGTGCGTGGCGATGCCGACCGGCTGTGCCACCGGCGCGCACTCCGCGCGGCGCGCCCGTACGCACCGGCCGGCGACGACCACGACGACACGACCGACGACGACCACGACGGCCCCGCTCATCAGCTACCGCGTGCAGCGCGGCGACACGCTGACGAGCGTTGCGAAGCGCTTCCGGACGTCGCCGGCGACGATCATCTTCCTGAACCGTCTCGCGGATCCGAACCACCTGACCGAGGGCCAGACGCTCCTGATCCCGCCGCCGGCTGCGCTCGCGCTCCGTGTGACACCGGCGCAGGGGCACGTCGGTGAGGGATTCCAGCTCGACCTCACCGGCGCGAAGCCGGCCGAGGCCGTCGTCTTCGAGATCGACTCGCCCGCGGGCAAGTACACCGGCCATCCGCACCTCGCGGCGGACGACGGCTCGGTGACCGCGACCTACATACCGTCCGTCGGCGACCCCGTCGGGACGTACCAGGTGATCGCGACCGGGAACCTGGGCACGACCGCGCGGGCGAGCTTCCGCGTGGTCGCGGGCGCGCAGGGTTGATTCGCGTGACTCGCGAGTAGTTGATGGTCCGGCGGCCAGGCGGCACGCTGTGCGGGATTCGCGCCGCCAGCTACGAGGTCGCATGACGATCACGAAGACCAGCACCTGTCGGCTGTGCACTGCCATGTGCCCGATCGTCGTGACGATCGAGGACGGGCGAGCTGTCGCGGTGCACGGTGATCGCGACGCGCCGCTGTTCGAGGGCTACACCTGCCCGAAGGGTCGGGCCCTCCCCGAGATCCACGCGAACCCGGAGCGGTTGCTGCACAGTCTGCGGCGTCGTCCCGACGGATCCCACGAGCCGATCGGAAGCGTCGAGGTCGTGGACGAGATCGCCGATCGGATCCGCGACGTCGTCGAACGCCACGGCCCCAACGCGGTCGCGATCTACATCGGGACGTCGAGCGCCGCGTATCCCGCGTTCGGTTCCATCGCGGCGTCGTTCCTCACCGCGCTCGGCAGCAAGATGGTCTTCTCGGCCGCGTCGATCGACCAGCCCGGGACGCGCATCGCCGACGCGATGCACGGTCTGTGGCTCGGCGGCCGGACTCCGTTCGACGACGTCGACGCGTTCCTCTTCGCAGGGACCAACCCCGTCATCTCGAAGCAGTTCCTCGCCGAGAATCCCGCGCGGCGTCTGGCGCGCGCGGTCGAGCGCGGCACCAAGATCGTCGTCATCGATCCTCGGCGAACCGAGACGGCCCGGTGGGCGCACGTCCACCTGCAGGCGCGGCCCGGACAGGACGCCCTCGTCGTCGCCGGGCTCCTCCATGTCATCGTGCGCGAGGGGCTGGTCGACCACGACTTCATCCGGCGGCACGTCGAAGGTGTCGAGCGGCTCGAGGCTGCCGTCGCGCCGTTCACGCCGGAGCTCGTGGCCCGGCACGCCGACGTGTCGATCGACGACCTGGTTGAGGCGGCCCGCACACTCGGTACCGCGCGTCGTGGCGGCGCCGGCGGCGGCACCGGGATCAGCATGACCAGCTGCACCAGCGTCGTGTCGTATCTGCTGCTGTGCCTGATGTCGGTGCGAGGTTGGTGGGCCCGTGAGGGCGATCGCATCGAACGGCCGAACGTCCTGATGCCCCCGAACCGCGCCAAGGCCCAGGCGCGCCGGCCCTATCGCGCGTTGGGCTTCGGGCAGAAGATGCGCGTGCGCGGGCTCGAGCAGACGAACGGCGGGCTGCCGACCGCAGCACTGGCCGACGAGATCCTGCTTCCCGGTGACGGACAGATCCGCGCGCTGCTCAACGTCGGCGGGAGCCCGATGATGGCCTGGCCCGACCAACGCAGAACCCACGAAGCACTGCAATCGCTCGAGCTGTTCGTGACGACCGACGTCGAGTACTCACCCACCGCCCGTATGGCCGACTACGTGGTCGCGACCAAGATGACGTTCGAGACGCCGTCCATGACCCAGGTGACCGAGGTCATCAAGTACTTCCATCCGGGCTACGGCTTTCGCGCGCCGTACGCCCAGTACACGCCGGCGCTCGTCGACCCGCCTGCGGGCTCCGACCTCATCGAGGACTGGCAGCTGTACTACCGGGTCGCGCAGCGTCTCGGACTCGCGCTCAACGTCGTCAACGTCTTCGGCCGCATCGGAGCCCACCTCGAGGCCCCCATCCAGGTGGTGCCGCTCGACATGGAGAACGAGCCGACCACCGACGACCTCTACGAGATCATGTGTCGCGGCTCCCATGTCCCGCTCGACGAGGTCAAGCGTCATCCCCACGGTCACCTGTTCGACGAGCTCCTCGACCAGCGCGTCGGCCCGGGCGACCCCGACTGCGAGGACCGGCTCGACGTCGGCAACGCCGACATGCTCGCCGAGCTCGGCGAGATCCTGGAGCGAGCGCGCACGGTACGCGTCGACGACGAGCGACCGTTCCTGCTGGTTCCCCGGCGCGAGAACCGGGTGATCAACTCGACCGGCCGCACGATCCCGGGACTCATGCGGGGCCGCAGCTACAACCCCGCCTTCATGCACCCCGACGATCTGTCCCGCCTCGGCATCCGGGCCGGTCAGGTGGTGGAGATCCGGTCCGAGTACGACGCCATCGCGAGCGTCGCCCAGGCCGACGCCGACCTGCGCCCCGGCGTGGTCTCGATCAGTCACAACTTCGGCGGCAACCCCGGTGACGACGAGGACCCGCGCGTGGACGGCGGGAACACCAACCGCCTGTTCCGCAACGACGTCGAGTACGACCGGTACACCGGCATCCCGAGGATGGGCGCCCTTCCCGTGGCCGTCGTGCCGGTCGCGTCGACCGCACCGCGCTGACGCGGCCCATCCCGCGCGTTCGCCGCTCGGTCAGGCGTTGCGTCGACGGGATCGCCGAGATGTCGGCAAGCGGTCGCGTGGTGAGTGGAGTGCGCACGCAAGCCGTCGCGCCTGGCCACGGCCCAAGTTCGGGCACAGCCGGTGGCGCCGTTCCCCACGCTCCCCGTCGCCAGTTCCCAGCGCGCGTCCGCGCGGCGTCGACGATCCGACGACCCGCGCGCCCGGCGAGCGCGCCACTGGGCGAGACGCGACCGAGCCGAGAAGGCGGAGCGCGTCATCCGGCCAGTCGTGTATCACGTTCACCAGCAAGTCGGCCGTTGCCCGGCCGGAAGGTGCGGTCACGGCACGTCGCGGCGACCCACGCGGTGCACCCGAACGCCGAACCGCTCGGCACTGCGCGCGCTACTGGTTGGCGCGCTGCTCCGCTTCCTTGGCCTCCGCCTTGGCACGGGCCTTCTCGGCGGCGGCCTCCTTGCTCGCCACCTCGCGTTCGGCGGCCGCCTTCTCCTGCTGCGCGCTGCCTTCGTTCTTCAGCCTGTCGTTGCCGGTCAGCGTGCCCGCCGCTTCTTTCGCCCGGCCCTTGACGTCTTCCACGATCCCTTTGGCGCCGGCCTCAGGGCCGGTGTCCTTGCTCGGCACGTCGTACCTCCGTCGTCGGTCGTTGCTCATCGCGTACGCGTGAACCTGCCCACGGATCGGCCGCGCGAACCGCGGCGGTCCGACGCGCCGGGGTACCGCGGCTCACCTCAGGGCTGGTCGACCAGCCCCTCGCGGTCCCAGTAGCGAAGCTGCCGACACCGCGCAACGAACGACGGAGCACGGCCAGGGCCGTCGAGCGCGACGATTCCGTCGTCCGCCGCCGGATCCACGCCCGCGGCGACGAGCAACGGCGCCGCGTCCGGCGCGTAGCCGATGAACTTGCAGTGCGCGAACGCGTCCGACAGGAAGTCCTTCGACGTCGCGTCGCCCGCAAGCTGATCGGCGCCATCTCGCGAGACCAGGACGGCGACCGCGTCGTAGAGGACCGACGGTCCGCCGTCGATGTTCTGCTTCGCGGGGAGGCGCTTCCCGTCACTGGTCGTGAAACCTTCGACCTTCGGCGCGACGAGCTCGAGCGTGGCGCCTTCCTGTTCCACGGCTTCGACGAGCGCTCCGAGGAGCGCGTCGTCGACCCCGTCGCTCACGAGCGCGCCGACCTTGCGACCCGTGAACGACTCGGGCCCGTTGCCCACGATGCTGAGCGGCGGCGACCCAGGCAGGTCCATGATCGGCTCGCGTGCCGGCGACGACCGTTTCGGCAGCTCGGCGAGCCCGAGACCGTCCGCGATCGCGGTCGCGAGCTTCTCGTCGACGTTGCGGAGGTTCGCGACCATCCGATGCCGAATGGCCGACGTCTCCACCTTGCTCAACTCGAACACGAACGCGTCGACGATGTGCCTCTGCTCGATCGGAGTCTGACTCGTGTAGAACTGGCGGGCCTGGCTGTAGTGGTCGGCGAAGCTCTCGGGACGGAGCCGTCGCTTCTCGCCGCGCTCGACGGACGGGCAGGTCCGGTAACCGGAGATCGGGTCCTCCCGCGGGCCGCCCTCCTCGCCCGCCCACGAGTTCGGCTCGTAGTTCGCCCGGCGCGTCGGGTTCACGGTCGTCATGTGCCCGTCCTGTTGCAGCGTGGCGAACGGGCACTTCGGCGCGTTGACGGGCAGGTGCATGAAGTTCGGGCTGCCGAGACGCTTGAGCTGCGTGTCGAGGTACGAGAAGTTACGTCCTTGCAGCAGGGGGTCGTTCGTGAAGTCGACGCCCGGGATCACGTTCTGGGTGCAGAACGCGACCTGCTCGGTCTCCGCGAAGAAGTTGTCGACGACGCGGTCGAGGACGAGCCGACCGACGCGCCGGACCGGTACCTGCTCCTCGGGAATGATCTTCGTCGCGTCGAGCACGTCGAACTCGAACCGTTCCGCGAAGTCGTCGTCGAAGAGCTGCAGGCCGAGCTCCCATTCGGGATACGCGCCCGACCGGATCGCGTCCCACAGGTCGCGCCGGTGGAAGTCGGGGTCGGCGCCGTTGATCTTCACGGCCTCGTTCCATGCGACCGACTGGAGACCGAGCTTGGGCTTCCAATGGAACTTCACGAACGTCGCGGTGCCCTGCGCGTTGACGAACCGGAACGTGTGGACGCCGAAGCCCTCCATGAATCGGAACGACCTCGGGATCGCACGATCCGACATGATCCACATGAGCATCGCCGTCGACTCGGGCATGAGCGACGCGAAGTCCCAGAAGTTGTCGTGGGCGGTCTGCGCCTGCGGGAAGCCGCGATCCGGCTCCTGCTTGGCGGCGTGGACGAGGTCGGGGAACTTCATCGCGTCTTGGATGAAGAAGATCGGGATGTTGTTGCCGACGATGTCCCAGTTCCCCTCGCGCGTGTAGAGCTTCACCGCGAAGCCGCGTACGTCGCGCGCGAGGTCCGACGAGCCCTTGTTCCCGGCGACGGTCGAGAACCGCACGAACGCCGACGTGCGCAACCCTGCCTCCTGGAACGGGTCGGCGCGCGTGATGTCGGCCAGCGACTCGTAGTTCTCGAAGTAACCGTGCGCGCCGAACCCGCGTGCGTGCACGACACGCTCCGGGATGCGCTCGTGATCGAAGTGGAACAACTTCTCGCGAAAGTGGAAGCCCTCGAGCGCATCCGGACCGCGCTCGCCGACCCGGAGGGTGTTCTGGTCATCAGCGACCGGTACGCCCTGCTGCGTGGTCAGCCGCGGGCGATCGTCACCGGCGACCTGATGGGTCTCACCACCGCTCCCGCGCTCGACCCGCGTCTCGCCGTACGTCACTTCGTCGCGTTGGTCAGGCATGGCTGTCGTCTCCCGCGGCTCGATTCGGCGTGTGCGCTCGTTACCCGAGCCGCTACACCGAGAATCCCTGGCCGACAGCGCGTGATCCCGGCCGGGTCCTGGGCGCCGGCCGCTGGCGCGGGCGGACGGTTCGTGTCGCGCGGCGTGCCGCTGGGTAGGTGCGCTTGCGAAGAGTGGATGCCACAGCCACACCGGAGGCACCACGTTGTTCGAGGCCGAGAACATCCGTGATTGGCGCGACCGCGACGTGCTCGATCCCGACGGTCACAAGATCGGTGAGCTCGAAGCGGTCTATGTCGACACCACTACCGACGAACCGGCGTTCGCGACCGTGAAGGTCGGCATGATCGGCCGCCACCGTCTGGCGTTCGTGCCGCTCGCGGGCACGAGCGTGGGGCCCGGGTGGATTCGCGTCGCCTACCACAAGAAACAGGTGAAGGACGCACCCACGATCGATATGGACGGCGAACTGCCGGCCGGAGACGAGGCTGCTGTCTTCGCGCACTACGCGCTGCCCTACGCACCGGGAGCCGCGGGTGAACGCAAGCTCGCCCGCCGGTAACGGAGGTTGAGATCGTGGTCCTGTTCCTCCTGATCATCATCGCCGCGATCGCGCTCGGCATCATCGGAGCGGTCGTCAAAGGACTGCTGTACCTGTTGGCGATCGGCGTCATCATCTTCCTCCTCGCCTTCATATTCCTCGGCGCGCACATCAGGCACCGGTTCCGGCGCCCCGCGCGCTGACGGCCGCGGCGAGATCCGGCTGCGCGCGGGTGGAAGATGCAGACCCGCCGGTGAACCCCTGGGCGAGGACGCAGAGCCGTGATCCTCGTCCTCGCGTCGGGTTCGGGTGGCTGCGTTGTCGGTTGGGGCGCCGACCAGCGTTGCATTCGACGGAATCGCCGAGATGTGTCGGCAACCCTGTGTGGGCGAGGGGGGACTTGAACCCCCACATCCTTTCGGACACAGGAACCTGAATCCTGCGCGTCTGCCAATTCCGCCACTCGCCCGTGGCACGCGTGGACGTCACCGCGTGACGCCACGCACCGGGTCGACGAGGTTAGCAAGGGCCTTCCTCGCTGCTCACCGTGGTGGCGGGCGTGCCACAGGGACCGCGGCGGGGCGCCGGTACACTCCCCCGCGATGGGACTCCAGCGGTTCGAGCGACGGCTCGAACGGCTCGTGGAAGGTACCTTCGCCAAGGCGTTCCGGAGTGGCCTGCAGCCCGTGGAGATCGCTCGTCGCATGGTCCGCGAGCTCGACACGAACCGGACGATCGGGGTGCGCGGCACCGTCGCGCCCAACGACGTGACCGTGTACCTCGCCCCCGAGGACTACGACCAGTTCGAATCGTTCACCGACTCGCTCACACGCGAGCTCGAGGATGCCGCCCGCGAGCACGCGCACGACGAGGGTTACCACTTCCTCGGCCCCGTCCACGTGGACCTCGTCGTCGACGACCACCTGCGGCGCGGCGAGCTGGACGTGCACGCCGTCATCAAGGAGGGTCCGCAGGGTCGGGTCGGATCCCTGGTGCTGCCGGACGGGCGGCGCATCCCGCTGTCCGAGGAACCAGCCGTCATCGGGCGCCTCTCGGACTGCACGGTCCCGATCTCAGATCCGCAGGTCTCGCGCCGTCACGCCGAGATCCGGGCGGACATCGAGGGCTACGTCGTCCACGACCTCGGCTCGCTCAACGGCACGACGGTCAACGGTGAGCCGGTTGGTGAGCGCCTGCTCGCGGACGGTGACGTGATCGGCGTCGGACCGGCGAAGATTCGGTTCGAGGCCTCGTAGAGCGGGACTTGTATGAGCACCGAGAGCCTGCTCACCGTCCTGAAGTTCTGCTTCCTCGCGCTCCTCTACCTCTTCCTCGCCCGCGTCGTGCGAGTCGTCGTCGCCGAGCTGCGCGCGGACCGCGTCGTCGTCGAGCCACCGGTCAAGCCGGCCGAGACGGCGCGCGCCCAGCCGCCGCGCAAGGAACGCCGGCGCGCACCGGTGTTGCACATCCTCGAACCTGCGACGCGCGCCGGTGAGGTGTTCCCGCTCGACGGCGAGATCACCGTCGGTCGCGGCGGCGGGTGCCAGGTCGTGCTGGCCGACGACACGTTCGTCTCGCAGGTGCACGCGCGCGTGTTCACGCGCGACGGCCGCGCGTACGTCGAGGACCTCGGCTCGCGCAACGGGACGTTCGTCAACGGCAAGCGCATCGACGTCGCGACGCGTCTGCGACGCGGCGACCGCGTGCAGTTCGGGCAGACGGTGGCCGAGGTCGGGGCATGAGGCTCGTGGCCGGGGCGGCCACCGACGTCGGGCGAGTCCGCCAGGGCAAGCCCAACGAGGACGCCGTCCTCGTCGACGACCGTCTGCATCTCTTCGCGGTCGCCGACGGCATGGGCGGCCACCGAGCCGGCGAGGTCGCGAGCGCGACCGCGCTCGAGGCGTTGCGGGCCGCGATCGCGTCCGGCCGCCCGGTTCCCGACGCGATCGCGAGCGCGAACAGCGCCGTGTTCTCGAAGGCGTTCGACGATCCCGAGCTGCGCGGGATGGGCACGACGATCACGGTCGCGGTCGCGGGCGACGGGCAGGCGATCGTCGTCGGCCACGTCGGCGACTCGCGCGCGTACCACCTGCACGACGGCGAGCTCGTGCAGATCACCGAGGACCACAGCCTCGTCGAGGAGCTCGTGCGCGAGGGTCGCCTGACGCCCGAGCAGGCGAGCGTGCACCCGCAACGGTCGATCATCACGCGCGCGCTCGGCGTCGACGAGCAGGTGCAGGTGGACGTCTACGACGTCGACCTCGCGACCGGCGACCGCGTCCTGCTGTGCTCGGACGGGTTGACGTCGATGGTCCGGCCCAACGACATCGCGCGCATCCTCCGGCGCGAGGACGACCCGACGCGCGCGGCCGAGGCACTCGTCGACGCCGCGAACGCAGCCGGCGGCGAGGACAACGTCACCGCCGTCGTCCTCGCGGCGAGCGACGACGCCCCCGCGGAGGAGGGCGCGGCGGTCGCGACCGACACGCCCGCCGCGACGACTGCCGCGGCACCGGAGGACATCACGCGCGCGACACCTGCGTCCGCGCCCGACGCGGTCGACACCGGGGTGGTGTCCGTCGTCGACGCGGTCGGCGCGCACGAACCTCGCGCGGACGACGCGCTGCCCGACGAACCGCTCCCCGAGCCGATCCGCCTCGCGCCGAAGGGCACCGCGAGACGCATCCTCCGCGTCGTCCTGTGGCTGCTGCCCGTGCTCGTCGTCATCGCCGTCGCGATCGGCGCGGTCGGCTGGTACGCGCGCAAGGCGTTCTTCGTCGCCTTCGACAACGGGCGCGTCACGCTGTTCCAGGGCCGGCCGGGCGGCGTGCTCGGGTTCAACCCGACCGTGAAGCAGCGCACGAAGCTGACGGCGAACGACCTCTCACCCGCGGACCGCGCCGACGTCAGCGCCAAGAAGAGGTTCACGGACGAGGCGAAGGCGAAGCGCTACGTCGCCGCGCTGAAGTCCAAGGCCGCCGAGCGCGCCGCGGTCGCGGCGACGACCACGACGACGAGCGCGCCCACGGTCCCGACCGCGCCGCTCAACCCGTCGGGCCCGTGAAGTCGCTCGTCGCACGCCGGCGCCGCACCACGGAGCTCGGGCTCGGACTGCTCGCGGTCATCATCGGCGTCGCCGGCTACCTGCTCGTCGAGCTGTCCCAGAAGCTGACGCTGCCACCCGATCTCTGGGTGCTCCTCGCCGTCGTCATCGGCCTGTTCGCCGTCGCGCACCTCGCGGTGCGGGCGTTCGCACCGCGGGCGGACGCGACGCTCCTCCCGCTCGTCGCCCTGTTGAACGGCATCGGGTTCGTGATGATCTCGCGGCTCGACAAGGGCCTCGCGCGGACGCAGTCCGTGTGGACGGCCGTCGCCATCGCCGCGTTCGTCGCGACGCTGGTGATCGTGCGGCGCGTCCGCGTCCTCGAGCAGTACCGGTACACGTTCGCGTTCCTCGGCATCGCGTTCCTGCTGCTGCCGCTCGCACCGGGCATCGGTCGCGAAGTGAACGGCGCGCGCCTGTGGGCTCGCGTCGGGCCGGTCACGTTCCAGCCCGGCGAGATCGCCAAGGTGCTGTTCGTCGTGTTCTTCGCGGCGTACCTCGTCGAGAAGCGCGAGCTGCTGAGCTCCGGGAGTCGCCGCATCGGGCGGATGATGCTCCCCGACCCGAAGCACCTCGGCCCGCTGGTCCTCGCGTGGGCGGTCGCGATCCTCCTCATGACGGGGGGCAAGGACCTCGGTTCGTCACTGCTGTTCTTCGCGCTGTTCACCGCGATGCTGTACATCGCGACGGCGCGGTCCGCTTACCTCGTCGCGGCGCTCGTGCTGTTCGTCGGCGCGTCCGTCGTGGCGTACAACATGTTCAGCCACGTGACGGTGCGCGTCTCGACGTGGATCAACCCGTGGCCCACGTCGCAGGGCAAGGGCTACCAGCTCGTGCAGTCGCTGTTCGCGTTCGGCAGCGGCGGGTTCGCGGGGACGGGCCTCGGGCTCGGCAGCCCGCAGAAGATCCCCAACGCGTCGACCGACTTCATCTTCTCGGCGATCGGCGAGGAGCTCGGGCTCATCGGCACGATCGCCGTCGTCATCGCGTTCCTGCTCCTCGTGGGCACCGGGTTCCGCATCGCGCGCCAGACCGACCGGCCGTTCTCGAAGCTGTTCGCCGCGGGCCTGTCGGTGATCCTCGGCGTGCAGATGTTCGTGATCGTCGGCGGCGTGAGCCGGCTGATCCCGCTGACCGGCATCACCTTGCCGTTCATCTCCTACGGCGGGTCGTCGCTCGTCGCGAACTGGGTCATCATCGCCCTGCTGCTGCGAATATCCGACGAGACGGTCGCCGAGGCGGAGGCGGCCGCCAACACGCGCGCCGTTCCGGTGGCGGTGCCGTGAACCGGACGATCCGTCAGGTCGGCATCGTCATCGTGGTGCTGCTGCTCGCGCTCGTCGCCAACCTGACCTACTACCAGGTCGTCGACGCGAAGAAGCTCGCCGACGACCCGCGCAACGTGCGTCGTCTCGTGCGCGACTACTCGAAGCCGCGCGGCGACATCCGCACCGCCGACGGTCAGGTCGTCGCCCGCTCCGTTCCGTCCAACGACCTGTTCAAGCTCCAGCGCGAGTACCCGCTGGGATCGCTGTTCTCGCAGGTCGTCGGCTACCAGTCCTTCGTCGTCGGCAACACCGGGGTCGAGGCGACGTACAACGACGAGCTGGTCGGTCGCGACTTCGGCGTGTCCCTCAAGAACTTCGCCGGGATCCTGTCCAACAAGGACCAGTTCGGATCGGTGGTGCTCACCCTGCGCGCCGACGCGCAGGAGACAGCACGCGCCGCGCTCGGGAACCAGCGCGGCTCCGTCGTCGCGCTCGACCCGCGCACCGGCGCCATCCTCGCCATGTACTCGAACCCGTCGTTCGACCCGCAGCCGCTCGCCGCGCACAACGGCGCCACGGTGAACGCGTACTACACCGCGCTGAACAACGACCCGACGCGTCCCAACCTCGCCCGCTCGTACCGCGAGATCTACGCGCCGGGCTCGACGTTCAAGGTCGTCACGACGAGCGTCGGGCTCGAGACGGGAACCGTCACGCCCGACACACCGTTCCCCAGCGTGACGCAGATCCCCCTCCCGGATTCGAACAAGACGCTGTCGAACTTCGGCAACGAGAATTGCGGCGGCACGCTCTCGCAGAGCTTCACCGTGTCGTGCAACACGACGTTCGCGCGCGTCGGAATCGAGCTGGGCGACAAGTTCCCGCCGGGCATGCATCAGTTCGGCATCGGCGAGACGCCACCACTCGACGTCGCGCCGGGTGCGGTGTCGTCGATCGACATGGACAACCGGCCGTTCGCGCAGAACCAGGCCTTCTACGGTCTCGCCGGGATCGGGCAGGGGTTCATCGCGGTGACGCCGCTGCAGATGGCGCTCGTCGCGGCCGGCATCGCGAACCACGGCGTGATCATGCAGCCGCACGTCATGTCCGAGATCCTCGACGCGCAGGGTGGCGTCGTGCGGAAGTACCAGCCGAAGGCGTGGAAGACCGCGACCACGCCCGACGTGACCGCGCAGGTCACGACGATGATGGAGAGCGTCGTGAGCTCGCCGAACGGCACGGGCACACCCGCGCAGATCCCGGGCGTCACCGTCGCCGGCAAGACGGGTACCGCGCAGGTGCAGGGCCAGCCCGAGCCGAACGCGTGGTTCATCGCGTTCGCGCCGGCCGAGGCGCCGCGCGTAGCGGTCGCGGTGCTCGTCGTCGAAGGTGGCAACAGCGGCAGTGACGCGACGGGCGGTCGGGTCGCGGCGCCGATCGCGCGCCAGATGCTGCAGAAGCTGCTGCAGCCGGCGGGGTGACGACCACGATGCGTGTCCGCCTCCGCCCGACGGACGACCGGTAGGGTTTCGCAGCGAATGGCGACGGCCCCGCGCTCCTTCTCCAACCGCTACGAGATCGTCCGCACGATCGCCCGCGGTGGGATGGCGGACGTCTACCTGGCGCGCGACCAGCTCCTCGACCGCCCGGTCGCGGTCAAGGTGCTGTTCCCCGAGTTCGCGCGCGACCCGAGCTTCGTCGAGCGGTTCCGGCGCGAGGCGCAGGCCGCCGCGAACCTCAGCCACCCGAACATCGTCGCGATCTACGACTGGGGCCAGGAAGACGACACGTACTTCATCGTCATGGAGTACGTCGACGGTCAGAGCCTCCGTGAGGTCCTGCGCTCGCGCGGGAAGCTGCCCGTGCACGAGTCCGTGCAGATCGCGGCCGAGATCGCGGGCGCGCTCGCCTACGCGAACCGGAGCGGTGTCGTCCACCGCGACGTGAAGCCCGGCAACGTGCTCATCACGCCGGGTGGCGTCGTGAAGGTCACCGACTTCGGCATCGCGCGCGCAGGCACCAGCGAGGCGCTCACGCAGACCGGTTCGGTCATGGGGACGGCGACGTACTTCTCGCCCGAGCAGGCGCAGGGTCTGCCGGTCGACGGCCGCTCCGACGTCTACTCGCTCGGCGTCGTGCTCTACGAGATGCTGACGGGTGCTCCGCCGTTCTCGGGCGACACACCGATCGCGGTCGCGTACAAGCACGTGCGCGAGGAGCCGTCCGCGCCGTCGCGCCAGGTGCCCGGCCTGTCGCCCGACCTCGAGCGGATCGTGCTCACCGCGATGGCGAAGGATCCCGACTCGCGGTACCAGTCCGCGGACGACCTGCGCACCGACCTCCTGCGGTTCCTGCGCGGTCAACCACCGATCGCGGCACCCGTCACCGCGGAGATCGCCGCGATCACGGGCGACTACACGGCCGCGCAGCCGACGGTGGCCGCACCGGCGGTGCCGCCGACGGCGACCGGGCGCGTCACGCAGACCGAGGAGCGCCGGTCGCGCCGCGGTCCGATCATCGCGGTGATCGCGTTGCTCGTCGTCATCGCCGCGGTCGTCGCCGCGCTGCTGCTCACCAGAGGCGGGAGCGGACCGAAGGTGACGGTGCCGAACGTCGTCGGCCAGCAGGAGGCCGCGGCGCGCACGACGCTCGAGAACGCCGGCTTCAAGGTGAAGGTCGACCACGTCGCGAACGCGGCCGCGACGGGCACGGTGCTGTCGCAGGACCCCGCCGCCGCGAGCAGGGCCGGCAAGGGCAGCACCGTGACGCTGCAGGTGAGCAACGGCCCCGGGACGGTGACCGTGCCCGACGTGACCGGCCTGCCGTTCACCGACGCCAACAACCAGCTGACCGCGCTCGGGCTCAAGGTGTCGCCGCAGGGCCAGCCGAGCGAGAGCGTGCAGAAGGGCTCGGTGATCAGCACCGACCCGCCCGCGCTGGCGAAGGTCGACAAGGGCTCGACGGTGACGGTCGTCGTGTCGTCCGGCCCCGCCGCGACTCGCATCCCCGACGTCAGCGGCAACGACCCCGCCACCGCGGCACAGACGCTGAACAGCGCGGGCTTCCGCGTCGGGCGCACGATCAGTCAGGCGAGCAACTCCGTGCCGGCCGGCACCGTGATCGGGACGGATCCGAGTGCGGGGAGCCAGGCCGCGCAGGGTTCGACGGTCCGGTTGATCGTGTCGACCGGCCCGCAGACCACGACCGTGCCGAATGTGCTCGGTCAGACGCAGTCGGACGCGACCGCGGCGCTCACCGGCGCGGGGTTCCAGGTGTCGGTGCTCACGCAGCCGTCGACACCGGCGAACAACGGCCGCGTCATCGCGCAGAGCCCGCTGCCGAACGCGTCCGCGCCGCAAGGCTCGACAGTGACGATCACGGTCGGGCAGGCGACCTCGACGACGACCGCGGGCACGACCACCACGTCGTGACGAGCCTCCGCGCGTGGTACCGCGCGCACGGCCGTCACGGCCTGCCGTGGCGAGCGACGCGCGACCGCTGGGCGATCCTCGTCAGCGAGGTCATGCTCCACCAGACGCAGGTGCCGCGCGTCTGCGCGGCGTGGGACGCGTTCATCACCCGCTTCCCGACGCCCGCGGCGATGGCCGACGCCGGGCCGGGCGCGGTGATCGAGGCGTGGGGTCGCCTCGGCTACCCGCGACGCGCGCGGCGGTTGTGGGAGGCCGCGACGGTGATCGACGTACACGGTTGGCCCGACGACCTCGCGTCGCTCCCCGGCGTCGGTCGCTACACCGCGAACGCGGTGCTCGCCCAGGCGGAGGACGTCGACGTGCCCGCGGTCGAGGTGAACGTGCGACGCGTCGTCGAACGCGTGCGAGGTGCGCGGCTCACGACGCGTGACGCGGAGCGCGCGGCCGTCGAGATCGGCGCGCCGCTGCGCGGGCGCGATCGGCTCCTCGCGCTGATGGACGTCGGCGCGCTGCTGTGTCGCCCGCGCGAGCCGCGGTGTGACGCGTGCCCGCTGCGCGGACGCTGTGCCGCGCGCGGGCCCGTCGACGGCGAGACGCGGGCATCCCGCCAACCCGCGTTCGCGGGCTCGTTCCGTGAACGACGCGGCACGGTGCTCGCCGCGTTGCGCCGCGCACCGAGCGCACTCGCCGGGCTGGACGCCGACGCGCTCGCGTCACTCGTCGACGACGGCCTCGCGGTCGTCGACGGCGATCTCGCGCGCCTGCCCTGATCCCTCCCGTCCCACCCGACCGCTGCATTGGGACGTTTCCGCGGCGTATGCGCGACAAACCGTCCCAACGCGGAAGGACGGGTGCGACGCGAAGGGGCTGCGCGTGTCAGACCGGCGCCGAGGTGCGCGCCAGGAAGTTGCGGAGCATGTCGTGACCGGCGTCGGTGAGGATCGACTCGGGGTGGAACTGCACCCCCTCGATCGGGTGGTCGCGGTGGCGAAGCCCCATGACCGTGCCGTCCTCCGCCTCGGCCGTCATCGCGAGACACGAAGGCACGCTCTCGCGTTCGACGACGAGCGAGTGGTAGCGCGTCGCGGTCAGCACGTCGGGCAGGCCCTCGAACACACCCCGGCCGTCGTGGCGGATCTCGGACGTCTTGCCGTGCATGACGCGCGGCGCGCGGACGATCTCGCCGCCGTACACCTGCCCGATGCACTGCATGCCGAGGCACACGCCGAGCACCGGGATGCCGTCCTCGCCGAACGCGCGGATCGCGTCGTCGGAGATGCCGGCGTCCTCCGGGCGGCCGGGTCCGGGCGACACGAGGAGCGCGTCGGGCTCGATCGCACGCGCCTCGTCGAGCGTGATCGCGTCGTGACGGTGCACGACGGGCTCCGCGCCCAGCTCCCCGAGGTACTGCACGAGGTTGTAGACGAACGAGTCGTAGTTGTCGATCACGAGCACGCGCGCACCGGGCACGCCCGCCACGGTACCGGCCGCGGGGTGGGCGGGAGCCGTCGATATCTTGTGGGCCGTGCCGCAGTCGAAGAGCAAGCGGTCCCGCTACACGCCGCCCCCGCCGAAGAAGGCGCCGTCGAGCCCGCTGTGGGTGCCGACCGCGATGTTCACGCTGCTGCTGCTCGGCACGGCGGTCGTCGTCGTGAACTACCTGGGCCTCTTCCCCGACGGCGCCCAGAACCGCTACCTGATCCTGGGCCTGGTCGAGATCTGCGCCGGCTTCGTCTTCGCCACGCGCTACCGCTGAGGCGCCAGCCCGAATACCACCGGTGTAACTTCCCCACAGCGTTGTCCCCAGTCTGTGGACAACGAGCCGGGCGGGGCGGTCGTCAGGGACCGTCGGCCTCCACGACCAGGGCCATCGCCTCGCGGCAGTGGCGGGGCGGCTCTGGGATGTCCTCGGTCGGGGCGGCCGTCATCGTGACCTCGGCACCGCACACGACGCAGCGGTAGCGGTAGTCGACGGGATGCAGCTCGCCCGGCTCGGGCTCCGGTTCGGGCTCGGCGTTGAACGAGCGGATCATCCCCGCGACGACGACGTAGATGACGAGCGCGGCGACGACCGCGACGACGATCTTGAGCGCGAGCATCACGCTCCGGCGCGGCGAACGACCGCCCGGCGCGTCACCCGAGTCGTTCGATGATGGTGGCGTTGGCCATGCCGCCGCCCTCGCACATCGTCTGCAGGCCCCACCGGCCGCCCGTGCGCTCGAGCTCGTTGAGCAACGTGGTCATCAGTCGCGCGCCCGAGCACCCGAGCGGGTGACCGATCGCGATCGCGCCGCCGTTCACGTTGACCTTGCTCATGTCGGGGTGGTGCTCCTGCTGCCATGCGAGCACAACGGGAGCGAACGCCTCGTTGATCTCGACGAGGTCCATCTGGTCGAGCGTCATCTTGGCCCGCTCGAGCACCTTCGTCGTCGCGGGGATCGGACCGGTCAGCATCATCACCGGGTCGACGCCCGCCAGCGCGAACGCGTGGAAGCGGGCCCGTGGGGTGAGACCGAGCTGCGCGGCCTTCTCCTCGCTCATGATGAGGAGCGCGGACGCGCCGTCGCTGATCTGGCTCGAGTTCCCCGCGGTGACGACGCCGTCCGGCTTGAACGCGGGCTTGAGGCTCGCGAGCTTCTCCATCGTCGTGTCGCGGCGGATGCCCTCGTCGACGCGGAACTCCTCGGTGCCGCCCTCGGTGGTGACGGTCACCGGCACGATCTCGCGCTCGAACCGACCTTCGTCGGTCGCGCGTGCAGCCCGCTGGTGCGACTCCAGCGACAGCCGGTCGTTGTCCTCGCGGGAGATGTTCCACTTCTCGGCGATCAGCTCGGCCGAGATGCCCTGCGGAACCAGGTTGTAGCGCTCCATGACGCGCGGCCCGAACGGGACGCTGCCCGCGATGAACGACGCGCCCATCGGGACCCGCGTCATGTTCTCGACGCCCGCGGCGACGACGACGTCGTACGCGCCCGCGATCACACCCTGCGCGGCGAAGTGGGCGGCCTGCTGCGACGAGCCGCACTGGCGGTCGACCGTCGTCCCGGTCACGGTCTCCGGGAACCCGGCCGCGAGGAGCGCGTTGCGCCCGACGTTGACGGCCTGGTCGCCGACCTGCATGACGCAGCCCATGATCACGTCGTCGATCAGCGCGGGATCGAGGCCGTTGCGCTCGACGAGCGCCTGGAGCGTGATCGCGGCGAGGTCGACGGGGTGGGTGTCCTTGAGCTTCCCGTTGCGGCGACCGAGTGCGGTGCGAACGGCGTCGACGATCACTGCGGTGGGCATGGAAAGGCCTCCCGGGAAGCAACTGGACCGGCTGGTCAAGTGTATGCCCGGAGGTGCCGCCGACGAACTGGCGTACATTCCGCCCGCATGCGTGACATGGACTCCCAACTCGGCGACGGCGGCATGCCGCTGCTCGGCGCGATCGGGCTCTCGTTCGAGTCCTACGGCGACGGATGGTCGGAAGCCCGGTGGGATCCCACCGAGATGGCGTCGAACCTGTTCGGGATCGTGCACGGCGGCGTCTACGGCGTCGTGCTCGACGCGGCCATGAACTTCGCGCTCAACGCGGCGCTCGAGCGCGGCGACCGCGCGTCGACGCTGCAACTGCAGTACTCGATGCCGCGCGGCGCGAAGCAGGGCGACCCGCTGCGCGTCCGGGGCGAGGTCGCGCGCCTCGCACGCAGCGTCGCGTTCGTCGAGGCGACCGTCCGTGACGCCGACGGCGACGTCGTCGCATCCGCGACCGCCACGTTCTCGATCAAGCGCCGCGAGCCGACCCCGTAGCCGCCCGGCTCCGGGAACGAACCGGCGGCAGCCCTACGCTGGTGGCGCCGTCATGCACGCCGCCGAGCCCGTCCCCCGTCCGCAGCCCGCGCCCCGATCCACGACCGTCGACGAGCCGCGCCCGCGTGAACCGCTCTCGCGACGAGTCCGGTTCGGGTGGATCGGCGAGATCGTGGTCGTCTTCGCGGTCTACTACCTGTACGACTCGCTGCGCGATCACGTGCAGGGCCCTACCGGGCTCGCCTTCCGCAACGCGAAGCAGATCGTGCACGCGGAGAGGACGCTCCACATCTACTGGGAGCACGCCCTCCAACACTTCTTCCTGCCGTACCACCCGTTCATCTCGTTCGAGAACATCTGGTACGGCAGCATCCACTTCGTCATGCCGGTCGTCGTGCTGGTGTGGCTGTACCGGAAGGCGCCCGCGCGCTACGTCCGCTGGCGCAACGTGCTGGGTCTCGTGCTCGGCCTCGGGCTCCTCGGGTTCTGGGTGTATCCCGTCATGCCGCCGCGCCTGATGCCCGCCCACTACGACTTCGTCGACACCGCGTACAAGTTCTTCGGCCTCGGGAAGCCCGCCCACGCCGACAAGAACGCGTTCGGCAACCTCTACGCCGCCGTGCCGAGCCTGCACCTCGGGTGGTCGTCGTGGTGCGTCTTCGCGCTGTACCCGCAGCTGCGCCGCTGGTGGTCACGCGCGCTGCTCGTCGCGTACCCGTTCACCATCGCGCTCGCGATCGTCGTGACCGGGAACCACTGGCTGCTCGACGCGGTCGCGGGCGTCGCGACGACGTGCGTCGCGTACCTCGCCGTGCGCGCGCTTGAAACTGTCACCCAGCGACTGCGCGGGTCCTGGCGTTCGACTCCGCCAGCGTCTCGTCGGACGAGCGACCGAAGAGTCGCTCCCACCGCGGCCGGTACGGACCGTCCGGGATGAACGCGTCGCAGACGCGTGCCGCGGCGCGTTGAGGTAGGAACCCGGCCGCGACGAACCACGCGATGCGCTTCACGCGCGCGGGCGTCGACAGGTACGGGTGGCGCAAGGCCGCGACGATCCCCCGCAGCGCGAGCCGGCGCGGGCCGTCGCCGCGGATGGGGTGCGACGCCGGGTCGAGACGGACGGAACCGAGCCGCACGCCGAGGAAGGCCATGTCGGGTACGGCGTCCGCGTCGCGCGGCGCGCCCCGCATCGAGAGCCCGACGTCGCGCGCGACGCGACAGACGCTCTCGTGACCGGCGTGCACGAGGTCGATCTTGTGGTGCAGCCACGACACGCCGCCGGCGCTGCCCGCGAAGTCGTTGCTCCCGTGCCAGCGGTACAGCGCGCCGATGTGACGGAACGAGCGGATCGGCCCGCACAGCGGCGTGGTCTCGGCGAGGTAGCAGTCGGTGTCGCCGCGGTAGACGTCTTCGGGGATCGGCAGGGCGATGCTGAGGGCGCGCACCGAGTACGCGTTCGCACTGCTCGGCGGCCACGGGTAGTTGCGGGCCCGCAGAACGCGCCGGCTGAGGTCGCCGCTGGGGAACTCGGTGTTCGGACCCGGGATCTGGCGCCCGACGGGCGTCCCCGCGCCGTCGACGATCTCCATGCCGAACTGGATCTTCGCGACGCGAGGGTCCTCGTAGTAGGCGCTGGCGGCGAGACGGACCGTCCCCGGTGTCAGCATGTCGTCGGCGTCGAGGAAGAAGATGACGTCGCCGGTCGCGGCCGTGAACGCGGCGTTGAGCGCGGAGCCCTGACCGCCGTTCTGCTTGCGGATGACGCGCACGCGCGGCGCGTAGCGCTGCGCGACCGCGACGGAGTCGTCGGTGCTGCCGTCGTCGACGACGAGGACCTCGAGGTTGCCGTGGTCCTGCGCGAGCGCGCTCTCGATCGCGTCGGGCAGGAACCGTGCGTAGTTGAAGTTGATGACGCAGACGCTGACCTTGACGGTGTCGAGCGCCGACGCATCGGGATCGACGACCCGCAGGTGCGCACGGTCCCGTCCGTGTCCGTCCAACGCCGTCGCGGTGCTGCTCATCGCCCGCCCCCCGGAGGTCGTCGCGTCCCTTCCGTTCATGTCCGCACCGCGATCGGGAACGGCCGGCCGGCCAGATCCTCGCCGGGTTCCTCGCCGAGCAGCGCGAGGAGCGTCGGCGTGAGGTCGAACGCGCTGCGTTTCCCGACGTCGCCCGGCTCGACGTTCGGGCCGGCGACCATCGCGAACCCGTTCGAGCTGTGCTCGCCCGTGCGGCAGAACGGGAACGGCCCGATCGTCCCGACGCGGGGGTGCTCGAACGCGTCGGCGCAGCCGGCCCACAGCAGCACGAGGTCGGCCGCAGGCCCGTCGTCACCGGGCCGCGCGCGGGTCCGGATCGCGTCCGCGAGCACGGGCGCGCCCGTACGCGGGTCGCGGCACTCGCTCACGAGCTGCACCACCTCCTCGCACGCGACGGCGAAGTCGTCGGGCGCGACCATCCCGTCGCGCTCGCGCCCGCGCACGTTGATGCGCACGTGTCCGTCGGAGAAGGTGGGCAGCGCGAACGCACGCATCCGCGGCCAGTGCTCGTGATACCGCCACACGATCTGGTAGTCGGGCTCGCGAGCGCCGAGCGTCAATGCGTCGCGGTCACGCCGGTCCTCGGGCGGGATCGGCGTCGCGAGCGGACCGAGACGGTCGCCCGGGCGGCCGAGCGCACGGCGGACTGGATGCAGGACCCGGCGCG
Organism: Acidimicrobiia bacterium; assembly: GCA_035651955.1. Lineage (NCBI taxonomy): Bacteria > Bacillati > Actinomycetota > Acidimicrobiia > Acidimicrobiia bacterium. The sequence continues at coordinate 7,678 of DASRES010000069.1, read as the reverse complement.
GGAGCGCGCGCTTGACCGCGTTGCGCACGGAGGCGGCGCGACTGTCCGCGAAGCGCTCGGCCATCAGGCCGATCCACGTGCGGTCTCCGGGCGGGACGACCGGCGGCATCCCCGCGGCACGCCAGGCGCGCTGGTCGGGATCGCGCAGGATCCGGGCTCCGAACCTGTCGCGATGGAGGAGCTCGGGGAGCAGCACCATCGACGGCAGGTCGTTGGCGTTCGTCTGCATGCCGTGGAGCGAGAACACGACGACCGCAGTGTCGTCACCGAAGAGCCGGACGAACCGCCCGATGCAGTCGTCGAGCGACCGGTACACCGAGATCATGTGGTGTCGCGCGATCTCGGCCGTGCCGGTGCGGGCGAGCGGGTGCGCGGGGTCGACGCCGTGCCAGAGGTGATGGCCGCCGGAGTGCGCCTCCGACATCGTCGTGACGACGAAGTCGTAGTCGCCCGACGCGACGAGCGACTCGACGGCGTCGATGCGGCGGTGCGCGCCGAGGCGCAACGCGCCGGCGAGGTTCTCGAGGTACTCGGCCGAGTACCAGCCCGGGTCCGAGTCGTTCGCGAAGGCAGGGTGCCGGCCGATGCGTGCGTCGATGTCCGCGAGCACGCCGGCGGGGCGCGACGCGCGCGGGTACTCGGGTGAGTGCGCGCCCCACGCCGTGACCTGGGTCCCGTCGACGTCGTCGCGCAGCACGGTGTGCGGGACGTCGAACACGAGGGAGCGCAGGCCGGGTCGGGCCCAGAACGGCTTCGCGTCGAGCGCGCCGGCCGCGGTGGCCCGGTACGTCTCGGGGTCGAACGCGACGGTCCCCCAGTACCCGAGGTTGCGGGCGTCGTGTCCGGTGGCGAACTGCGTCCAGGGCAGCTCCGAGCGGTAGGCGGTGACGTTCCCGAGGCGGGCGACCGCCGAGCGTTCGCGGAGCTGCGCGAGGTGGGGCATCACTCCTCGCGCGAGGAGATCCTCGATGAACGTCCACTCGGCCGCGTCCAGGCCGAGCGCGGCAACCTTCGCCATTCCGCCCTCTCCCCGCCGCTCCCCTCGGTACTCACGGCGCGACGTGACGTCGCCCGCACCCTGCGTACCGAGCCCTGGGAAGTGTTTACCTCGGACGGCGACGGGTTACCAGGGGTCGTTCGACCCATTTTTCCTGGTCACGACCGTCGTGTCCGGGTGCGGCGGCCCGCTGGGCGCTCGACTGCCCTCACGGCGGCGGTCACACGGTGTGGCCGCGGTGACGCGGCGTCTCGTCAGATGCGGCCGGTCACGCCGAGGTCGTGCCGATCGCGGTCCCGTTGCGCTCCGCGCGCGAGCGCGGGACCCGGCTCGCGTCGGCGCGCGCGGCTCCTGCGGCCGAGTCGGGGGTTGGCGCGGCCGCGATTCGGGCCGTCCGGGATGTACGTCTCCACGATGGGGCGGGCGAGCGGACCGGGCAGGAACCCGATCGCGGCGAACCACGTGGCCCGCTCGAGCCGCCCGACCATCGGCACGTACGGGTGGGTCAGGCAGGCGCGGATCCCTCGGAGGGCGAGCGCACGCGGGGTGTCGCCCCGGATCGGGTGCCTCGCCGCGTCGAGACGCACGGACGCGAGGCGGACGCCCAGGTGTGCGATGTCGGGGACGCGAGCCGGATCGGTGGGGCACCCGTCGAGCGGGAGCCCGAGCGTCCCCGCGATCCGGCGGACCTCCGCGTGCCCGATCGCGGTGAGCCGCATCTTGCGGTACAACCACTCGCGGAGGCCGTCGCGGCCGATGAAGTTGTTCGCGCCGTGCCACCGGTACAGCGCACCGACGCGGTCGAGCGTCGCGATGCGTCCGCACAGCGGAACCGTCTCCGCGAGGTAGCAGTCGGCGTCGATCCGGTATGCGTCCTCGGGGACGGGCAGCACCACCGCGAGCGCGTCGGCCGAGAACGCGTTGCCGCTGTTCGGCGGCCAGGGATAGTTGCGGGTTCGGAGGACGTGGTGACGGAGATCCCCGTTGACGGGGATCGCGTGCGGGCCCGGGATCCTGACGCCGAGCGGCGTGCCGTCGGAGTCGACGGCCTCCAGCGCGAACTGCACCTTGGCGAGCGACGGATCGCGGAACGCCGACGCGACCGCGGCGACGATGCCGTCCGTCAACATGTCGTCGGCGTCGAGGAACAGCACGACGTCGCCGGTCGCGGCCGTGAACGCCGCGTTCATCGCGGAGCCCTGCCCGCCGTTGGGCTTGGTGACCAGGCGCACGCGATGCCCGTATCGCCGGGCGACGGCGACGGAGTCGTCCGTGCTGCCGTCGTCGACGACGACGACCTCGAGATCCGCGTAGTCCTGCGCGAGCGCGCTGTCGATCGCGTCGGCGAGGTACTCGGCGTAGTTGTGGTTGACGATGCAGACGCTGACGCGCGGCGACGGGCGCGGCTCGGTGGGCGCCGTCACGCGGGCGCTCCGATCGGCAGCGGGACGCCCTCGTACTCGCCGTCGCCGAGCGACTGGCCGAGCAACGACAGCACCGTCGGGGTGAGGTCGAGGACGTTGCGGGTGCCGACGTCGCCGGGGACGATCCCCGGACCGGCGACGAGCGCGAACCCGTGCGTGCTGTGCTCACCGGTCCGGCAGTACGGGAACGGCCCGATCGTTCCGAGCTCAGGATGGTCGAACGTGTCCGGTGCACCGTCCCAGAGGATCACGAGGTCGGCCGGCGGGCCGGGCTGCGCCGGGTCGTCACGCGTGCGGATCGCGTCGGCGACGACCGACCGTCCCGTGCGCGGGTTGGTGCACGCGCGCACGAGGTCGACGATCTCGTCGCACGTCGTGGCGAGGTCTTCCGGGGGCACGATGCCGCGCGCTTCACGTCCCCGGACGTTGACGCGGACGTGCCCGTCCGAGACGGTCGGCAGCGCGAACGCGCGCATCTGCGGCCAGTGCGCGTGATACCTCCACGCGATCTGGTAGTCGGGGTCGCGTGGGTCGGCGCGCAGCTCGCCGACGTCACGCCGATCCTCGGGCGGGATCGGCGTCGTGAACGGCCCGAGCGTCCCGGGCGGGCGACCCAGTGCGCGCCGTGCCGGTTCGAGCACGCGGCGCGGCACCGTCCGCTTGACGACGTTGCGCAGGTGGTCGCGCGGACGTTCGCCGAAGCGCTCGGACATGTACGCGATCCAGTGCTCGTCGCGGCGCGGCACGACCGGGGGCATCCCGGCGGCGCGCCATGCCGCGGTGTCAGGACTCTTCAGCAGGCCCCGGCCGAAGTGCGCGCGGTGCAGGAGCTCGGGGAGCAACACGGCGGACGGCAGGTCGTTGCCGTCACCGACGAAGCCGTGGAGCGAGAAGACGACCGTCGTCGTATCGGGACCGACCGCGTCCACGAAGCGGCCGACGCACTCGTCGAGGGTGCGGAACACGGTCCGCAGGTGCCGGCGCGCGATGCCCGCGAGCGGTGACGCGGCGAGCGGATGGTCGGGATCCGCGCCGTGCCAGAGGTGGTGGCCACCGGAATGCGCCTCGGACATCGCGACGAGGACGAAGTCGTAGTCGTCGCGATCGAGCAACCACTCGAGCGCGTCCATGCGCCGGTGCGCGCCGGTTTGCAGCGCGCGCGTGAGGTTGTCGAGGTACTCGGGCGAGTGCCATCCCGGGTCGCAGTCGTTCGCGAACGCGGGGTGCGGACCGAACCGCTCGTCCAGCTCCGTGAGCAAGCCGACCGGGCGTGACGCGCGCGGGTACTCGGGGGAGTGCGCGCCCCACGCCGTGATCTGCGTGCCGAGCACGTCGGCGTGCATGCCGACCTCGGGCACGTCGAACACGAGGCTGCGCACGTCGGGACGCGCCCAGAACGGGCGCCCGATGTACGCGCCGCGCCCGACCGCGCGATACGTCCGGGGGTCGAAGGTCATCGTCCCCCAGTAGCCCATCCCGAGCCCACTGCGGCCGGTGGCGAAGCGGGGCCACGGGACCTCGGAGCGGTAGAGCCGGGGACCCTCGAGACGGCACACCAGCGAGCGTTCGCGAAGGGCGGCGAGGTGCGGCATGTCGCCCGCGGCGACGAGCTCCTCCGTGAACTGCCACTCCGCGGCGTCGAGCCCGAGCGCGGCAACCTTCGCCATGCGACCACCTCCGCCTCCGCGCCTCCTGCACGCAGCACTCAGCGGTACCGCGAATCACACGACGTCGAAGAGGCCCGGCCGTTGTGTCTACCTTGCCCCGGCGCGCCTCGCCAGACGCTCAGGTGCCTTGTGTGAGACCGATGTCGCGGTGCTCGACCTCCCGCTCCTCAGCACGCTCGGGGTCGAAGCCCGGAGAGAAGCCGCCGAGGCGCGGGTGACGGTCGGCCCAGACGAGCAGCGGCGGGAGGACGATGAGCGCGACGAGCAGCGCGACCAGCGTGTTCAGGGCGACGATGATCCCGAAGTCGCGTAGCAGCGGGAACGCCGACAGCGCGATGACCGCGAAACCGCCCACGAGCGTCAGTCCCGACGCGACGAACGCCCGGCCGATCCGCACCGCGCCGACGTCGACGGCGTCCTCGCGGCTCCGGCCCCGCTCCCGTTCCTCGACGTAGCGCGTGAGGATCAGCACCGCGAACTCGGTGCCGACCGCGATGACGAGCGGCCCCGCCACGCTCGTCAGCGGGCTGAGCTCGAGACCGGTCGCGTACACGACGAGCGACGACAGGCCGACCGCGATCAGCACGGGGACGAGCGTGAGGATCGTCTTCACGAGGTTGCGGTAGTAGACGAGCAACCACAGGGCCACGAGCCCGAGCGCGACGTACGTCATGCCGGTGCGGTTCGCCTGGAGCGCGTCGACGAGCGCGATGCCGACGACCACGAGGCCCGAGGCGGTCACGTGCACGCCCGGCGGCGGGTGGGCATCGGCGCGCATCCGGTCGAGGAGCACCCCGCGGTCGTGCAGCGAGATGTTGGCGATCGGGAAGATGAGGTTCGCCTTCGTGTGGTCCGGGCTCACGAACGCGGTCCTCACGTCGGGCGGCGCGACGGACAGCATCAGCTCCATCTGCTCGCGGAACGGCGGACCACCGGTCACGCCGCTGATCACGCCGGGCAGGCTGGTCGTCGCGACGATCGCGTGCGGGTACTTCGCCTTCTCGCCGTTCGCGTACGCGTCCATCCACTGCGCGACGCGCGTCTCGATCACGTCGGGCGCCTCGACCAGGAAGTCGAGCTCGGTCGAGAACCCCGCCTGCGCGCGAAGCTGTTTCAGGCCCTGCTCGGTCGAGCTGCCCGGCGGGATCCACTTCTCCGGGTCGGTCTGGATCGTGAACTTTCCGTCGACCGCGAACCCTGCGACGACGATCACGAGCCCGACCAGAACCATCGGGAGGACGGCGCCGCGTGCCGCGAGCGCGAGCGCGCGCACGCCGCGCTCGAGCGGCTCCCGGGCCGTCGGCGGCGGCGTCGGCGGCGACGGGTGCTTCTGCTCGCGCCGGAAGAGGAACGCGAGCGGGAACAACAGTACGACGACGAAGATGACCGCGACGCCGAGGTCGAGCATCGCGCCGAACTGGCGGATCATCGGCACCTTCGAGATCTGCATCGCGACGAACCCGAGGACGGCCGCGATCATCGCGATCGACAGCGCGGGCGCGAGATCGACCATGACGCGTGACATCGCGGCACCCGGGTCGTGGTCGTACGCGAGCTCCTCCTCGAACCGGCTGTGCATCTGGATCGCGAAGTCGACCCCGATGCCGATGAGGATCGGGAGGCCCGAGATCGTGACGAGCGTCAGCGGGAGTCCGATCAGGCCCATGATCCCGAACGTCGACACGGCCGAGACGACGACGCACAGCAGCGCGAGCAACCGTGACCGCACACGGAACACGAGCCAGAGCACGACGATCATCACGAGCACCGCGAGCGCGCCGAGCGTCACGATGCCGTGCTGCAGGTAGTCGTTGATCGTCTGCAGCAGCACCGCCGGCCCGGTCGACAGCGTGGTGAACCCGTCGAGGTGGTGCTTCGCGACGAGCCGCTTCACGGTGTCCGCCGCGTTCCCCATGCGGCCGATCGGATCGTTGCCGTAGAGGCGCACGATCATCAACGCGTGCTGCTTGTCGATGAAGTTCGTGTTGAGCGCGGAGCGGATGTTGCCGTTCGCGTCGTAGAGCAGGAACCGTACGAACGACGGGTTCGTGAGGTCCTGCGGACCGGTGACCTTCGACAGCCGCGCGAGCTCGCCGGACAGCACTGCGTTGTACTGCGCCGCGTGCGCGGGGTCGTTCTTGATCGAGATGTCGAACAGCTGCGGGCCGACCTTCAGCTCACCCTGCGCGAACCGCATCGCGGTGAGCGGGCTGAGCACGTAGCGGTACAGCCCGGTGCGGTGCAGGTCGTCCTCGAGCGCCTGCATCCGCGCGATGTTCGTGGGCGTGAACAGCTTCTCGATGTCGCCGTGGTACACGGTGAGCATCGCCTCGCCGCCGAACGTCGACTGGTAGCGGTGGTTCTGCTTCGCGACCGTCGACCCGCCGCCGATGAGCGCGTCCTGGCTCGTCTCGAACTTGATCAGCGTCCCGCCGACCGCGAGCCCGATCGTGGCGACGAGCGCGGCGACGAGGATGGCGGTGTGGCGGCGACAGATGAAGTCGGTGAGACGTTCCCAGAAGCCCCTCATCCGCGGGGCTCCGCGTACATCTCCTCGATCTCGTCGCGGTAGCGCTCGCCCACGACCGAACGCTTCACCTTCATCGTCGGCGTCATCTCCCCGGACTCGACGGAGAAGTCGCGCGGGAGGATCCGCCACTTGCGGATCGTCTCCGGCCGCGACAATTCCTCGTTCACACGCTCGACGCCGCGCTGCACCGCGGCCTGCAGCGCAGGGTCATCGGCGAGCGCGTCGCGACCGCCCTGCTTCCCGTTGTCGCGCGTCCAGGCCGCGAGGTCGTCGGCGTCGAGCGTGAGCAGCGCGGTCAGGTAGGGACGCCCCTCGCCGATGACGACGGCCTGCGAGATCAGCGGCTGGTACTGCAGGCGCGTCTCGATCTCCTGCGGGGCGATGTTCTTGCCCTGCGCGGTGATGATGAGGTCCTTCTTGCGGCCCGTGACGACGAGGTAGCCCGCTTCGTCGAAGCTCCCGGTGTCGCCCGAGTGCATCCATCCGTCGTCGTCGATGAGCGCGCGCGTGCCGGGCTCGTCGCGGAAGTAGCCGCGGCAGACGTTCGGACCGCGCACGAGGATCTCGCCGTCGGCGGGATCGATGCGGACCTCGACGGTCGGCAGCGGCGGCCCGACGGTGCCGATGCGGATCCGCTCAGGCGGGTTGAGCGTCGTCGGCCCGCAGTCCTCGGTCTGGCCGTACACCTCGCCGACGCGCAGGCCGACGCCGTGCAGCCACCCGAGCAGCTCTGCGGGGACGGGTGCAGCACCCGAGACGAGCACGCGCGCGCGGTCGAGGCCGACGCGGGCACGGATCTTCGCCCCGACGAGCCGGTCGAGGACCCGGTACAGCACGCGCTTCGTCGCCGGCATCGGCTCGCGGCCCTGCTCGCTCGCGACCCACGCCGGCCCGAGCGCGAAGTAGCGGTGCGCGAGCTCGCGCGCGACACCCGTCTGCCTGCCGACCTGCTCGAGCACGCCGTCGTGGATCTTCTGCCACACGCGCGGGACCGCGAAGAAGATGGTCGGCCGGCAGGCGGGCAGGTCCTCCGGAAGCGTCGCGAGGCTGCGCGCGAACC